>DEQQ01000015.1 GCA_002360455.1 Saprospiraceae bacterium UBA3362 | reverse complement strand
GGAGCCTGTGAGCGCAGCCATGAGATGCTCAACGGTCCATACCTGAGCTATTCCCTCTTGGATAGTGGTGCCTCTATTGGTCGAGATCACTCGAGAAATTTCTGCAGGAATAATAGGAGTTTCTTGAAGATCAATTCTTCGAAATACAATTCCAGTTCCGGACTCGGCCGGGTGGAGTTCTATGCTTGCAGTCTTGCCTGTATGAAGGCCTATACCTGAAATGCTTATGGCCTTTGAGATAGTCCTTTGATTCATAAATTGCTTACTCCTTTGCTTGCTTCTTTTCTAAATCTTCTAAACGCTTTCTTAAGTTCGGCAGTTTTGTGAACTCAGAATACGCCCGAAGATAAGAAAAATAATCAATTGCAGGAGAACCATACCATTTTCCATTCTCAATCAATAAGTTAGAGGCTATTCCGGATTGGGCCTGTATCATGGTGCCTTTGGCCACATTGAGATGTCCTGCGATGCCAACCTGTCCGCCAATAATGGAATTGGAACCTATTTTTGAGCTTCCTGCTATACCGGCTTGGGCGGCAATTACTGTATCATGGCCAATGGTTACATTGTGTGCTATCTGGATTAAATTGTCAATTTTGCATCCCCGTTCGATAATCGTGGAGCCCATTGTTGCCCTGTCTATACTGCAGTTGGCCCCGATTTCTACGTGGTCTTCGATTATAACGTTGCCGATCTGTGCAATCTTTTGATATTCTTTATTTTGGTTGGGTACATACCCAAATCCATCTGACCCAATTACCGTATTGCTGTGGATTATACAATGACTACCGATGATAGTATTTGCATATATTTTGACCCCCGGATGAATTACGCAATGATCGCCAATGCTGGCATTTTCGCCAATGTAAACTTGAGCATGGATAATGTTATTGGAGCCAATAGTACAGGAAGATTCTACAACAACGTATGGCCCAATGCTGTTTTCGCTGCCAAGTACAGAGCTTGAGTCGATAATGGCCGATGGGTGAATTGATTTGGCGGCTTTAGTTTTGTTGTTATAAATCTCTAACAGCTTTGCCACGCTTTCATATACAGAGTCTACTTTTAATAAACAGGAGTTTACATTTTGTTTAGGTTGAAAATCTTTCGGGATGAGTACTAGGGCAGCTTTGGTTTCATACAAATAATGTTCATATTTCATATTGCCTAAAAAGCAAACACTTCCTTCAGTAGCCTCTTCAATTTTACTGGGGTGACTAAGTTTTGTCTCGGGGTTTCCTATCAATTCCCCTTGAAGCAGTTCAGCCAGCTGTTTTGCAGTCCAAATCATGTGACAAAGGTAAATCGAAATTGCCTAAAGAGTGAATGATTTTATTACATTTGAAGTTTTGTGTAAATTCTCTTATTTTTGGGCTGTTATTAGACTTTATAATGAGCAAAACAAAATCGAAATTATCCCATAAGTCAGCCGAACAAGCCTTTTCTAAAGGAAAAAATGAACCATCTCAACTCTCACAAAGCTCTAATAATCATCTGCCTTGGGTTATAGCAATACTAGTGATTTGCGGGATTCTTTATTATCAAACACGGTACTATGATTTTGTCAACTGGGATGATGACCGAAATGTTTTTGAAAATGAATTGGTCAAAGAACTTGATTGGCAACATGTAAAAGGAATTTTTACCAGTTCTGTTATTGGAAACTACAATCCATTGCCCATATTTACTTTTGCAGTGGAACATCATTTTTTTGGGATGAACCCAAATGTGATGCACATAACAAACTTGATCCTGCATTTAATCTGTGTCTTTTTTGTTTTTCAATTCATGAGGCTTTTGCAGTTGCCACCCTGGCTCGCTGCTTTCGCTGCTCTTTTGTTTGGTATTCATCCCATGCATGTAGAATCTGTAGCTTGGATTACAGAGAGGAAAGATGTGCTGTATGCAGCATTTTTTTTGCCGGCACTCAATATGTATATCAAGGATAAATTAGCAGGAGTTCATAGTCGTACATTTTGGATTTTAATATTGTTTGTAGTGGGTCTGTTTGCCAAAATTCAAATGGTCTCTCTACCATTGAGTATGATCGCTGTAGATTATCTTTTGGAGAAAGATTTTAATTTAATTAAAAGTGTATTGTCAAAATGGCTATTTTTAGCAATAGCCTTTTTGTTTGGAGTGATTGGGATAATAGTATTAAAAGATCAAGGTTCTTTGGAAACCAATACAACTTTCAGCCTTTTTGAAAGATTATTTATAGGATCATACAGTTTGTTGACTTATTTAATAAAGTTTTTTGTTCCATATCAATTGCTTCCATTATATCCCTATCCGGAGAAGCTCACAATATGGCATTACATTTCTATGCCGGTTGCTTTGATTTCATTTTTTGGTATTTGGTGGCTTTACAAGAAAAAGGTTAAGCAGATCGTATTTGGTTTTATGTTTTTCTTTTTTAACGTGGTTTTTTTACTCCAAATTTTGGGAGCAGGTCAGGGATATATTGCCGACCGATTTACCTATGTGGCCTATATTGGTCTTCTATTTATTGTAGTTTATTATTTGCAACGATGGATTGAGGAGCAACGATTGGGATTAAATTTAGCTTATGCTTGTGTAGGGCTTATTTCTTTGTCGAGTTTTGTAGTAAGTTTTCGGCAAGTAAAAATTTGGAAAAATTCTGATACTTTATGGACTCATGTAATCAAAAATAATATCAGTACATCTTTGCCTTATAATAACAGGGCAAATTATTTTCGTGATTTAAAACAGTATGATAAAGCATTGGCGGATTATAATAAGGCCATCGAATTGAAAGCTGGTCACAGTACTTATAATAGCAGGGCCAAATTATTTTTTATTAAAAATGAAGATCAAAAAGCAATTCAAGATTATACAATAGCTATTGAGAGAATGCCAAAAGCAGAGTACTATGTAAATCGAGGAGCTGCCTATGCAAAGCTTGGAAATGTAGATTTGGCATTAAAAGATTTGAATAAGGGATTGGAGCTTGATCCAAGTTGGAAAGTTGGGTATTTAAATCGGTCCATCATGTACAATATGCAGGGGAATTTCGATTTGGCACTCAAGGACATCGATTCCTATCTGCGGTATGAGCCAAAGAATTCTGATCTGTGGTATGAAGGGGCCAGATGCTTGAGAGCACTCAATAGAGCAAACGATGCTATCACTTATTACAATCGTGCGATACAGATTAATAGTAAAGTAGGATTGTATTTTTTAGAACGCGGTAGGACATTTAAGTCATTGGGCAATGAAACTTCTGCTCAATCAGATTTTAGTGCAGCACTTTCACTTGGAATAAAGCCGGAGGAAATCAATAGATAAGATAGTCAAAACATGCTTAAAACTCTTAGAATACAAAACTTTGTTTTAATCGATTCATTGGAATTGAATTGTGATAGAGGATTTACAGCAATTACAGGAGAAACCGGCGCAGGAAAATCAATTTTACTTGGTGCTTTAAGTTTGGTACTTGGAAAAAGAGCAGACTTAAAATCATTGCGAAATGCAGATCAAAAATGCATTCTTGAAGCAGAATTTGAAGTTTCAGATGAACAAATTAAATGGATTCAAAAGGGATTTGAATTCGAACTTCAGAATCCACTGATTATTAGAAGAGAGATTTATCCTAATGGGAAAACAAGAGCTTTCGTTAATGATAGCGTAATTCTATTGAACGAGCTTCAGGAACTTTGTTCTCATATTATTTCTATTTTTCAACAATTTGATTATCTTGAGATTCTTCAACCGGAAGTGCAATTTGCACTTTATGATAGTTTTGTACAACCAAAGTGGGTTGATGAATATGGTGTCAAATATAAAGAATGGAAGAGCTTGGAGGTTCAGCTGAATCAAATCAAGAATGAGTTGGCATCAACATCCAAGGAATTTGATTTTTTACAGTATCAACTCAAGGAATTAAATGAACTCAATCTTAAGGAAAGTGAATTAAGCAGTTTGGAAAATGAAATTGAGCTGGCTTCAAAATCTCAAGATATTATTTCTTCTTCAGAACAATATAGCGATTTTCTTAATCGTGACGGAGGGATTTTAGAACAATTGCATGAGATGGTTCAAAAGTTAAAAGGCATTTCGGTGACAGAGTCCATTGAGCAAATTGCAGACCGCATTCAAAATACATTGACAGAATTGAAGGAGTCTGAAAGAGATCTAACAAAAATTTCGCTTGCAGTTGATTTTGATGCAGAATCTCTTCAGTATTCGAATGAGAGGTTATTGGCAATACATAAGCAGTTAAAGAAGCATAGAGTCAATACGGATACAGAGTTACTTCAAATTCAAACAGATTTGGAGAAAAAGATTTCTTTGTTCAATCAATCTGATGAAACCCAGAAACAAATTGAACTGCAGATTGAAAAGATTTGTGAAGAATTGGTTTTATTGGCAAAGAAAATAAGTACAGAGAGAAAGAAACATTTATCAAAATTTGACCAGACTATTCAAACAGGATTAGTAGAGCTTGGAATGCCTAATGCAAGATTCCAAACTAAAATCACAGAGACCAAAAGTCTAACAAAATTTGGAATGGATGAACTTCAATTTTTATTTTCTGCAAATAAAGGAGTGGAATTGGGTGAATTAAAAAATCAAGCTTCCGGAGGGGAATTGTCCAGGCTCAATTTATTGATTTATTCAACAGTAGCACAGGTCAAAGAGTTGCCCATCATGTTGTTTGATGAAATAGATACAGGTGTTTCAGGGCAAGTCGCTCTTAAAATGGGGGAGTTATTGAGAAAGTTGTCAACAGGAGGACAGGTGTTTTCTATAACACATTCTGCACAAGTTGCTTCTAAGGCAGATTCACAATATTTGGTTTACAAAGAAACAGTGGATGAAACAACTTATACCAGACTAAAACGTTTGAACAAGGATGAGCGAATTGTTGAGCTTGCAAAAATTCTAAGCGGCGATCCGCCTTCGAAGGCAGCTGTGCAAAATGCAAAAGATTTATTATCAAATCCATAATTTTAAGTATTTATGACAAATTCATTATTGCAAAACAAGAGAGGAATTATTTTTGGAGCATTGGATGAGCAATCCATAGCCTGGAAAGTAGCTACAAAGTGTGTTGAACAAGGAGCAAAAATCACATTGACCAACGCCCCTGTTGCTATGAGATTTGGGAAAATTTATGATTTGGGAAAAGAGCTTAATGCTGAGATTATTCCGGCAGACGCTACATTGGTAGAAGATTTGGAAAAGTTATTAAGTCAATCCATGGAAATTCTTGGTGGGCCTATTGACTTTATTTTGCATTCAATAGGGATGTCATTAAATGTTAGAAAAGGGAAGGCTTATACAGATCTCAATTATGAGTTTATGCAAAAAACATTTGATGTTTCTGCGATTTCCTTTCACAAACTTATGCAGTCTGCAATGAAGTTGGATGCGGTTGCCGAAGGAGGTTCAATCCTTGCACTTACTTATATTGCTGCACAAAGAGTTTTTCCGGATTATAACGAAATGGCTGAGTCTAAAGCTTTACTGGAGTCTTTTGCAAGAAGTTTTGGATATCATTACGGAACAAAAAAGAAAGTTAGAGTAAATACTATAAGTCAATCTCCGACTATGACAACAGCCGGTTCAGGCATCAAAGGTTTTCAAGAATTTTTTGATTATGCAGATAAGATGTCTCCACTTGGAAATGCTTCTGCAGAAGCTTGTGCTGATTATTGTGTTGTAATGTTTTCTGATTTGTCCAGAATGGTTACTATGCAAAATTTATTTCATGATGGAGGATTTTCTACTATGGGAATGAATCCTGCAATTCTTAATGTTTAAAAAAAAGTTGTACATTATGTATAGATTTTTAACTGTATTATTCTGCTTTACAGTTTGGCAGGCTGTATCTCAGCCTACACAAATGAATTTATTAAGTCATTGGCGTGATCCAAAAATAGAAGGCTCATCTGCATACAACAATTCATTCAATGAGGCTTGGGGTCTTTGGGTAAACGGCAGAGAATATGCTATTATTGGGTCAACATTTGGGACCCATTTCATCGATATTACGGATCCTCGAAAACCGGTGGAGGTGGCTCGTGTAAAAGGAGCAGAATCAAGTAGAAATGTAGTTCATAGAGATTACGACGACTACAAATGTTATTTGTATGCGGTTTGTGACGAAGGTAATTCCTCTTTGCAAATCATGGACATATCTCAATTGCCCAACAAAGTTGAAGTAGTTTATGATTCAAATGAATTTATGACACGTGTTCACAATATTTACATAGATGTTGATAAGGGTAGGCTGTATACCTGTGCAGAAAACACTCAGAATGGATTCAATGCTCTGGGGGTTTACGATTTGTCAAATCCAACAAAACCGGTGCCACTTGCCAAACATAGAATTTTTGGAGATATCGTCAGTTCTCATGTTCATGATGCATTCGTGAGAAACGATACTGCATATTTGAATTGCGGCGAATCAGGATTTGCAGTTATGGATTTTAAAAATGCAGCAAAACCTAAGCCCATTTTTACATTGCATCCAAATGAGTATCTTGAATCAGGTTATAATCATAGTGGGTGGCTTACTCCCAACGGGAAAACTTATGTGATGGCAGATGAAAATTGGGGAGCAATGCTCAAAGTCATGGATTTTTCTAAACCTGACCAAGCTAAAGTCGTTTCTTATCTTACTGTTCAAGGGCTAGAAAATATTGCGATTCCTCATAATCCATTAGTCTCCTGCGATTATGCTTATGTGGCATATTATTATAATGGATTGCAGGTGTATAATCTAAAAGATCCTAAAAATCCAAAACAAGAATATTTTTACCCTACTTCAAAAATAGCAAATAGAGAAAGTTATGAGGGTGCATGGGGAACATATTCTTATTTGCCATCGGGAAATATTGTTGTTGCGGACATGCAGGACGGGATGTTTTTGATTGAGGGAATAGAAAAACCTTGTAACACGGTTAAAAATTGCAACACAATAAATGCATCAACAGAGGCTGTTCCTCAGAATGTTCCTTTGTTTTGGAAAACATCAGCTGATGGCTTGGTGATTAATCCTGTGATCGAAATTGTTTCAATCTCGATGAATAATTTAGACGGAAAGGCAATTAGATCTTTTGATTTTTCAAATCAACAATCGGATGCTATTGAGCTTTCTTTGAGTGATTTAGAGCTTGGATTTTATGCCATGCATGTTGTTTATAAAAATGGGCATAAACAGGTTTATAAGATATTACTCTGATTAAACAATAATTATTAATCTCAAAAATTATATTGATTTCATTGAATTTGATTCAGCAATATAGGATTTTCTTTTTATTTATTTTTGTAAGCTTCGGATTTAGCGTAACTGCGCAGGTTCAGTTTGACTCCGTGCAAATAAAAAAGAACGATTCATTAAGATTAATAAAACACGAGCTATATAAAGTCAATATCCATGGTAGCTCGGAGCGAATTTTATATTTTGACTCTACACAATATTTAATAAACTTTAATCAGCTGTTAAGTACAGGATTGAATAATGAAGCATCACCGACTTTGTTTTTATTCAATCATTATTCTCCGTCGTATTCTTTGGGATTAGGTTGGAATGGATGGAGTAGAATGGAGGCTCAGATTGATTTATTGCAATCATTTCAATCCAATAAACCTTATTCTGAATTGTTCCTTCAGGAAGGGAAATCATTTGGAAATTCTTCAAAGAGTTTGTTTGAAAATTTGAAAGTAGGTGGAATGGCAACGATTCCTTTCAAAAATAATTTGAATTGGTGTACTCAGTACAACCGCACAATTTTTGGAGGGATTTATCAACGGCAAAAAATGAATGTAAGTTCCTTTGCTTCTCACCTGTTTTGGGCGGGAAAGAAATGGGATACTGATATTGCATTTTTGTCGAACAATCGAAAAAACCAAATGTCATTAGGGATTGTTTCGGATTCATTTTTAACAAACAGTTTATACTCGATAAGAGAAGCAATTCCTGTTGTTACTGACAAGGCAGAAGCAATAGCAAATCATGATCAATATTTTATTAGAGTTGGATATAAGATTTCGAATCGCTTAAGAGTTAGATATGAAGCAAAATTTAATGACAGAAAAACTTCTTATTTCGATCAATTAAATAGTAATTCTTACTCTCTTTATGGAATTTTATTGGTGGATAGTTTAAGTCTGTCTTATTTGTTTCGATACAGAGAACTAAATCAAATGTTTCATGCCATAACGTCGAGTCCTCAAGATAGTTCCTGGAAGGTGGAAATGACTGCAGGATTAAAGCAGCACTGGTTTTCTTTTGACACATTGCCTACTCAATATATTGTACCTCATGTCGATGGAAATGGCAAGTATCAACTTAATTCTAGATTTGGATTATTTGCAATTGGATATCAAGAATTAGATTCAAAGCTTAATCAATATGATTATCGTTTGGGGGCGATTTATAGGAGCCCTACAACAGATATAAGTGTAAAGTTGGAAGCGAGAATTCAGTCTAAGTATCCTGATTTATCAAATTCTACCTTTAGAGTAAATAGAAAATTAATTTGGGAAAATAAATTTGATCCTATTAAATCAAGATCAATTAATATATCCATTAGTTCTCAACGGAATTGGCCGGAACTTTCCGTTCATTTTAGTAATACTTCGGGCCTTATTTTCTTTCAAAAAGACAGTGGATTTTTTCAATGGAAGCAAAATGGGAATGCAGTTCAGCTTACTTTAAATCATGTTCTGCAGTGGAGGAGATTTGGATTGAGAAATGAGCTATTTTATTATGAAATATTCAATTATCAAACCATTTTTGATTTTTGGACAACGAGACATCATATTCATTATGACTTAGCTTTATTTAATCGAAAGGCCGGAATGCGGTTGATTGTCGGAGTTCAACTTAGATCATTAGAAAATAGACTGGAATACGTTCCAATTGTCGATCAGTTTCAACTTGGTACTGTTCAAAACAAACCTTTATTATTGGAAAATTTAAGTTTGGGCTCTTCTTTTCAGGTACAAGATTTTAATCTACATCTGAGTTTTGAACATATAGACTCTTTTTGGAATAAGCGGAGTTCTTATGTTGTAGGATATCCTGTTTTTGACTTTTTTATTAATATTGGAATAAAATGGAAGTTTTTATATTAGTGAATTGACAGCAATTCTATGTTAGTTTGCTTAATGCCATTTTGATTCTTTCGACTGCTTCAATAATTTTGGATTCAGACAAAGAATAAGAGATTCTAAGACATTTTTTTGCACCAAAAGCATCTCCACTAACCAATGCCACATGAGCTTCTTTGAGCAAGTAATACGCTAAGTCTTCTGCGTCTTTGATTACTTCAGCTTGGTTTGTTTGTTTGCCAAAATAATAATCCACTTCAGGCAACAGATAAAAGGCGCCTTCCGGAAACGAGCTCACCCAATGTGGAATTGTTTTGATATGTTGCAATAGAGTGTCTCTGCGTTTCTCAAATTGGTCACACATGGACTGAACAACGGTCGGATTAAGTTTGAGCGCAGTTATTCCTGCACTTTGAGCTATTGAGTTTGCACCGGAAGTAAACTGACCCTGAATTTTTGTACAAGCTTCGGCTATTTGCATTGGAGCTGCCATATATCCCAACCTCCATCCTGTCATCGCAAACGCTTTTGAAAATCCATTGATCGTTACTGTACGCTCTTTCATCCCCTGTATCCTTGCGAAGCTGAAATGCTTTTGACCGAAAATGATGTGCTCATAAATTTCATCAGCTACAACAATCACCTTAGGATATTGATTCAGTAAATTGGCCAAAGCTTCGAGTTCGGTTTGGGTATAAACGGTTCCTGTAGGGTTGCAAGGTGAAGAAAAAACCATTAGTTTTGTCTTCTCATTGAGTTCTTTGGCTACATCTTGAATAGCAAACTTATAATTGTTCTCCGCTTTAGAATTGACTACTACAGGAATCCCTTCTGCCAATTTAATGATTTCAAAATACGAAACCCAGTACGGGCCAAGGATTAAGGCCTCATCTCCCGGATTAAGTATTGCCTGACATATATTAGCGAATGCCTGCTTTGCTCCATTCGAAACGACAATTTGATTTGCAGAATATTCTAAATGATTCTCATTTTTTAATTTTTCAACTATTGCCTGTCTTAACTCTAAGGTGCCGGCAACAGGAGTGTACTTAGTTTGTCCATTTTTTAAAGCTTCTATAGCGGCCTGTTTGATTTCTTCCGGGGTATCGAAATCGGGCTCTCCCAATGATAAATTGATGATATCTGCACCTTGTTGTTTCAATTCACGCGCAGCTTGCGCCATTCGCAATGTTGCAGATTCACTAAGTTCTTCAACCCTTTTAGAAAGAATAAAATTCATCAACTCTATTTAAATGTATAAATACGAAATGAAGCTTGTTCTGTATTTTGTTTTGATATTTGGCCTTTCTTCTAAAAGAAGGCTTTGCAAAGGTAAACTAAATGTTGCAAAGCAATAGATGTAAAAAGAAATAAGTCCAAGGCCCCTAAACAAAAAAGGGAAGCACCAAAATGCTTCCCTTATATTTGACTAATTAAAAGTCCTTATTATTTTACGAAGAAAGAAATTGACTTCATTTCACCGCCTATATTCAATTGAATAAAATATACACCTGAATTCAAGTTTTCATTTCCGAAACTCAATTGTTGTTTGCCTGAAAGTTTTCCATAATTTTTAGTTTGAATTGATTTTCCAGTTTGGTCATAAACAGTAAGACCAACATTGTAATCTTTTGCCAATTCAAACTCTAATTTAGACTGGTTGGTAACAGGATTTGGACTCAATGTAATTTGAGTGTTAGCAGCTAAGACATCTTTTGTACCTACTGAACAATCATTACCGTTAGCAAGCAATTCGTCTATAGTAGTAATTTGAGAGTTTGCGATAGATCCATCAGGAGCAATAAGATAAGACACAACTTGTACCTTGTTAGCTCTGGAAGTGGCAGGAAGAGTAAACGAAAACTGATATGTAACTTTGTCTCCTTTGCCAAGATTTGCAGGGATGCTGTTTGGAATACCATCTATCGGTCCAAGAGTTGCAATTGCTACGTGATCATATTTCATACGGCTTGCAGGCACAAGTGAAGGTAGTGATTCATAACCGCCCATTGGACCATTTGCGCCTCCGGCATAAGCATTCCTTTGAGCCCAAGCAGAAGTAGTTCCTTTTAAAGAATCTTCTGTGATGACACAATTCAATTTGTAATCACCGGACATTGCTTCCAAAGCTTCTGTGCTCACGCATATAGTTAATTCTTTTGTATTGATATTAAAAAGTCCACTATGCCTTAATTTAGCAACCGGAGCTTTAGTTAAGTCCACAAGCATAGGTAACTCCATTGTTCCCGGGTCTGTGATGGTAGTTCTATTTACAGCAACTCTAGGGTATGCATTTCCAATTAATGAACCAAAAGGAACACTGTAGTCAGGTAAATCCATTGGATCAGGTCCACCACTTACAGCAGTATGAACTGCTATGGGAACAAAATGATCAGGATAAGTTCTATTCAATGAATCCATGAAAACAGTTCCTCTCGGACACCATTGACACCAAGTACCAGTTCCTTCTTCAACCAAGCTCTTTTTGAACGGGGCAGGAGTGTAACCTGTCAATCCAACTTTAACAGAATCATTTTTACTGTTAAGGTCTCCTGATCCATTTACGTTTGAGATATAAACGATCAAATCATTTTTTCCATCTTCTATTGTGTATTGATCAGGATGCTTAATAGATGCAGAAGCCAATGAGGCTATATTCAAACCTGTAGCTTTATAGGTCTTTACGCTTGCACCGTTTTTAAAGTTTAAGTCCAAAGAAGTAATGGGATCTAAGCCAACATTTCTGACGTTTACAGAAAGGTTTCCTTTTCCTCCGGTTATAGCAAAGTTTCTGGCTGTTGATCCATATAAACTTGCATCTATCTTAGGTAATACCGGTTCTGTATAAGAAAAACTAAAATCGTCAACGTAGTAAAGAGATGTGCCATTTTGATTGATAGGGAATAAGTCAATAGCATAAATTGAATTTGTAGGGCTTTGCCATGTTCCGAGTTCATTGCCATTGACAGACATTACCCATTTATTGTTGGTCAAATCAACATCAACTTTGGTTTCAAACCAAGTGTCAAAAGGATAAGAACCTGAGCCAACCACTAAATTACCTGAGTTTCCTATTTCAATTGTTCCGTCGTCATAATAATAAGCACTCAAAACCCAGCCTCCTGTTGAGCCTATAGGTTTTAATCCCTGTAAATTAAAATAAGCTCCATTACCTGAAACTACATACATCCACATACTCATTGAAAACGTTCCGGCTTGTTTAGGAGCTGAAACAAATTCAAGTACCAAGTCAGTAGGTCCACCGTTTACCGGATCTGATGATTCAAATTTAGCAGAATTTTTTCCGCTTCTTGCTTGTTCGTCAGAAACCAGAGCATCTTCTGCAGTTCCCGGTTTATTGGTCCATGTTGTCCATCTTGTATTGGATTGAGCAACAAATTTGCCTGCAGTGTAACTGTCAAAATTGTCTGAGAAACTAGCGCTTTGGGCAAAATAATTTGCGCTAAAACTCAAAAATAATAATGCAAAAAGTAAAAGTTTATTCATAATTAGCTAATTAATTTTGTGCACAAATTAACCTCTTGATTAAAATTAACCAAGTATTTGATTAAAATTTAAAAAATTAAATAATAGTTAATATATAATTTACTGATATTTAATTATAAATAAATATTATTTTGAGTTAATGTAATGTAACTTTTCTTGGAGATAATTGCCGTTTGAGTAATATTGGACAATGTATACACCTGAATTGATACAGGAGTTTTTGAACAATAACTCATTACTTGAGATTTTCTCAATTCCGCCGTTTAGTTCTTTGCCTTGAATATCAAAAATTCTTAATTTGAAGTCAGTCGGGAAGCTAAAATTAGCATGCAATTTTATTCCATCCTGAGATGGATATATTTTTAATTTACTCAATTGGAATATCCCTCCATCTCCATTAAGACAATTTGGTGCAATATATTCTATCGCTTTACAACAGTTATCAATATCGTTTAGACATACCTTGAGTAAATCATGATTTGAATTTGATTTCTGAATTGAATCAATCGAAATTGGCAATTGAGAAATTGAGTAATCGCCAATTTTCTTATTGCGATCGTAAACAGAAAAACTTGTTCCTGCGACTACATTAAAATTCAATTTGATCTTGTATGTTCCCGGGCCGGTGCAATCTTGAGGGTCAACTTTTAATTCAGTAATTTTGCACTGATTGGATTGGTGTTCGCAACAAACAATTCCAATTTTAAATACAGCTCTGCAAGATTCAGTTTTTTGATCTATTAAAATGAATTCATAATTGGTTTTACAATCGGCCTCCAAGTTCTTGATAGTATCCGGTAGGTTTTTATAAGATTTTAATCCAATAATTTTTCCATTTAATTTGATATAAAATGAATCCGATAAATTGAAAGGAATGAAGTTGTAAATGATATTAAATTTCTTGTTAGAATCGCAGTCGGTTGTTTTAATCTCAGTCTCTTTAAATTTGCAATCTTTTTGTTCACAACAGACTTTACCAACATTAAATTCCAATCTACAAAGTTCATTGTGACAGTCGATGGCAACGAACTCATAAGCAGTAGTACAATCACCTTTTAAAGGTCCGATTTTAATAGGCAGTTGAGAATATTTAAATTCGCCATAATCGTGACCATTTCCTCTTAGTCTAAAACAATCGCCTGCACCCTGATGAGCAAACTTAATAAAGACATAAAAATTGCCCTGATCGTCACAATCCGATTTTTCCATTTTAGGTTCAGAAAGTTTGCAATCTTTTTGTTCGCAACAGACTTTGCCGAGATTAAATTCCAATCTACAAAGTTCATTGTGACAGTCGATGGCAACGAACT
>DEQQ01000028.1 GCA_002360455.1 Saprospiraceae bacterium UBA3362 | reverse complement strand
TTCACAAGTTCAGATGGGGGTGGTGGTGGCCATTTTGGTAAAGATGTGGATACAACCGAGATCCATTTAGCTAGTGGAAATCGTAAAACTCAAATATTGTGGAGAGTTCACAAGAACAATACTATCAAAGAATACACTGATTCTCTTTACATCAAAGCCCATGACACTGCACAATATCATATTAACTACTAATTTTCGTACAGAAATATAATTATATCTTCATAAAAATCTGTGTTGGCAAGTTGCTAACTTGTTAATACATGGAGTTAACATTATAATAAATCGAAAAAAAATTGTTCCCTATATTAACTACAAGCTGTTGCTAATTCATTAAATAAACTTTAGCCTGAAACAGTTCGACGCACACTCAGTGTGACGCTTTTGATTATTCACTTAATATCATACAAATCTTCTTTAACTTGTTTTTCTAAATGCTCCAATTTTCGTTTCAATTTTTCTAAAAAAGCCAACCTCCTTTTTTCGGACTGTCCACTAATCAAATCACTTTTTTGGATGAGCTGCTGCATCCAGTGCTCTGTATAATTTATAAAGCCTTGCTGTGTAGTTTTTAGGAAATTTGGATTGGCATGCGTAAGATGTACTGAACCCCCTATGGGAGAAGTAACCAAAATAGTATTGTTGGTATGGCAAATCTCATTTAAATAAATTTGAACAGGTACCGGACCATTCACACCTTTTTTGGATCCGGCCTGTAATACAGTTTCATAATGTTGGATAAGGAGATATAATTTCTCAATAGTGACTTGGATAGTCTCCACGTTTTTCAATTTTCCACTCTCTATATAGTAATACAATTGAGATACAGTGTGTTCAAAAAAATGGACAGCCCAGATTTCTGTAGAAGCAGTATTGTTATAGAGTTGGAGTAATTCTCTGCATACATCCATGAGTTCCTTGTCTTGCACTATGGCTTCTATTTCTTGATCTATGCGATCTATCTTTTTAAATTCCCAGGTAGTATGACACCAGAATGCAAGTTTCAGGGCAATGAGTTCAGGAAAAGCTAAGTAATGAAAAAATGGGATCTCACTGGTACAATAAAATATTTTGACACCTGGGATGGACGCAATTTTTTTAAAATCCATCAAAATAGAATTTGCGTACTCTCTGTAAGACTGTATTTTATTGGTCAATGTTGGGAGTTCGCTTATTATAACATTTTCTCCTATAGCAGTAAAAGCATCTAAAGAAAAACCAAAATGTTGCTGTAAGATCAACAATTCATCCATAGTGAGCATAGTCACACCATTCAGCCTTCTATATAAAGAACCAATGCTGGTATTCAGGATAGCTGTAAGCTTAGTATTAAAGTTCTTTTCTCCCAAGGAGCTCAATAGATATTGAAAAAGCTTGATTTGGTAGTTACGTCCATTCATAATTTATTTTTGTGTAAATCTAAAGTTATTTTTTATATATAAACTTTTTTTAATGTGTTATTTTGTAAAAGAGATCGAAGGAGCTTATCCTTCGACCTCTTTTGCTTGAGTCCATTATGCCTTAATGATACTTCTCCTCTCGATTTGCCCGTCGTTTCCTCTCATGATCAATTGATAAGCTCCGGAAGGCAAATTTCCTACCTGCACTTGCTCAGATTTGGAGCTCTTGCCTTCCTTCCATATTTTTCCGTCAAGACCAATCAATTTATATTGATAGTCTATCAAGTTTGAATTCTGAATAAAAAGAACATCTTTTACAGGATTAGGATAAGAATATAAGTCTGCATTGTTTATTTGATTGTCTGTCCCTACCGGCGTTGTAACGATTCTAAAATTATCCATCAAAACGACATCATAATTCAGATCTCCCGCTCCTCCTGAGCTTTCGCCATAATTGGCCACAAACTTAAGATTGAGCGGTGTAATAATTTGAGCCGGGAGTTGATAAGAGTAAGAAACTTTTATTCCTTCCTTTTGATTGATCATTCTCTGATCTATTTTCTTTCCATTTTCTTCCCAAGTAGCTTGCATCATAGAAGAATATGGGATAAGTTCAGGATATTTTATATTTCCATCATATTGATACAATACAACATCAAAGGATAATGTAGAGCTTCCATAGTTACTCAAATCCAAACAAGTTTCTAGAGTTGGACCATCTTGTGTAAACATAAATTCGGGCACAGGACAAGGAGGAAATAATTCTATGTACTCAACGGGAAGGTATCCGGTCACAGCAAAATAATTTTCACCTCCAAATCTCCGAATATTATTTGATGCAAATCCTGTAGCTTCAAAGTAATCCTCAAATTTATTGTCACTAAAATTAAGAAATAAACTTGAGTTTATCTCATGGGTTGTATATTGAGTCATGGAAACCTCTCCATTGTTCGTATCGTCGGGATCACCCTCCATTCTTATGATTGCACCAATATCATCCCCATTTTCAATTAATTCGGTGGTGTCTGAAATGACATGCAGACTCAACCCAACGATATCATCTCTGAGAATTTCCTCTTTGGATGATATCACCTTGCCTTTGCTGTAAAAATCTATATTAACTTTACTTCCCTTGAGAATTGGATTGCATGAGTTATTAGATATTGCAGTTGTTATAATGGTTTTATTTTGACCACACTTTAATAATGTTGCTTCTACATTTGCATTGAAAACATCATTATTCACATCCAAAGATACATTGGTAAATACTGAGTTTGAATTATTATCATCTTCATCATCCTCAAAGTCCAACTCAAAATAAACAAGATTAAATCCTAACTCAGGATCTACTAATAATTTCCTGAATTCTAATTCTACAAACTCTCTTGGCAATAAATCTTTAGACAATATTATACTTTGATTTTCAAATCTGCTGTCCATGGTTCCATTTAACTCAAATGAAGTACCTTTTAATACAGGCTCTGTTCCGACATTAGAAACTCTCACTCGAACAGGTATGACGTCTGCTTTACAAGAAATAAAGTCAGGGCTGAGAATATCAACACTTAGATCGTAGAGTTCGGCATTATTGGTAGAATTATCAGTTATTCCCACAGCTTTCCATGCTTCCAACATGGACAAATAAAACTCACTGGTCTCTCCAAATAAATCCTTTGCTGCCGCTTTAGACAATTGGTATAGTTCCAAATACCCTGTTTCAGGTCTCATATAATTCAACTGCAACTGGTGAAGCAATTTTAATATATCCAAAATTGGCATTGGCTTTACATTAAATTCTTCTCCTTGCTCATTCTGTCCCTGATTTCCGTCCAATAAGCTAAAATACCAATAATTTAATATGGAACTATTGATATGGACATCATTTCCATCAATCCAAAACTCTCCCCTATAATTTTGAGGCATCTCCACTTTTTTAGGATCATTCATTATACGAAACGGCATAGCATATTTTGTCCTTTTGAAAGCCGGATCCAGCTCCCAAGTAAAGTTGGATTTATTGTGTAAATACTCAGATGCTTTTCCGAAAATATCACTCAGCGCCTCATTGATTGCTCCGGATTCACTATCATAAATCAAACCCGAATTAAATTCTGTAACACCATGATACAGTTCATGACTCACTACAGAATGTGTCGTAAGCGCATCGTTGTGACAATCTCCATTTCCAAAGACAGCAAATTCTCCTGTCCAAAATGCATTTACAAAGTTTCCTTCGTTCTGATTATATACATATATCGATACTGGTTTACCTTTCCCGTCAATTCCTCTGTACACAAAATTATTCAGCATCATATCATAAAATTTTGTTGCACAATAATGGGCATCTAATGCTGCATAATTGTAATCTTGACTTTGCTCCTGCCAGTCACTCTTAGTATTATAAACTGAATTAGGAAAATCATTGACCAACTGTCGAATATGGATATTACGGCTCGGATCATCCAAGCTAAATTGATTGGGTGATAAGGAATCTGTGATCAACTGCTGCAAGCCGTAATAATGTGTATGTACTTTGGATGGAACTCCAATAGAGCAAATTTTGGACTGACTCCAGATAAGCTGCCCTGTAGTTGCTTCGATCAACATCTCTCTTTTGTTATGCAGTGACTCATCCTCCGCAATTATACGATATGCCATACAATATTGACCATTAAAATTAGGATAATGCCTGGAGCAAACTACCAATTCCTGCTCTCGTACTTTTATCTGCTTATTCTTCAATTTTAATTTGTCAATTTTCTTTGGAGCCTCCATATACACCGCAGCCAATGAATTCAACTGAGAAGGAGCAATGGAAGTTTTTGTGGACAATTCAATTTGCGGGTAAATTGTTTCGTTGACCAATTGAACTTGGTTCTGATTATGATGAACAAAACTATAAGCATTGAATACTTTTATTCCTTTATAATATTGTTGGAACTTTGAATGAAAATTCCCGGAAGGCCCTTTCTCTGTTTTCAATAACTGAAAACTATTTCCTTCGCTAAGCTGAAAATCGCTTAAATGGTCTTGAAAAAAATGTTCTACACTCTCAATTTTTGTGTTCATCGTTTTTAGCACATAGGCATTCCCTGAAGCTGATTTAGAAATAGGCTGAGATTGCGCAAATCCCAAATCCCAAATAAATAATCCGAAGATTATAAGGTAAATTGCTTTTGTCATCTTCTTCTGATGTTGTTGGTTTATTTTCATAATAAGTTTTTTATTTCTTTACTAAAGTTTCTAATTTATACATTGTCAATTGTAAAAATAAGCTCAAGTTTTTAACGAATAACTTAAAAAGATTGTGACACTGGTCTCCTCTTATTAATTTTAGCATTGCAAAAACAATCAATATCCCAATGCTTTCCTCTTTCAACCTGAATACTCAGCAACCAAAAAAGCTCTACTCCACAATACCCACAAGGATTCAAATTCTTGGCTCCTAAAGTCTTCTCCGGGTCATTACAAAAAGTTTTCTCAAAATGAATATGCCCAAGTCAAATCTCGTATCGATTTTGCTTTAAAGATATAAAAAAACGATAATTGTCTCAAAAAAATATTTTAATTAATAGGCTTATATTGATTTCCAATCAAAAAAAATAAGGACTGAGCCTCAGTTAAGAACTTTTTATATCCCGGCTCAATCGAGAGATAGTCTGAATCGCAACACTTATAAATTGAGCAAGAAAGAGCTTATGAACCGAAGAATGTAGATCCGGATGATGTTGCGCCTTGCCTCATATTTTTTGAAAATAAACTCTTCAATTTGATTCAAAAAAAAAGATCCAAAAAACAGTAAACTGCTTTTTGGATCCATGATATTTATTGAATTGAATTTCTTCTTGCTACAAGGATTTTACCTCATTTACCAATTTTGTTAATGTATCCTTGGCGTCTCCAAACAGCATATAGGTTTTTGGCTGATAAAATAGAGCATTATCAATCCCTGCATATCCGGCTTTCATTGATCTCTTCATCACTATAACGTTTTTAGAATTTTCAACTTCAAGAATTGGCATTCCAAAAATGGGCGAACTTGGATCCGTTTTAGCTGCCGGATTTACAACGTCATTGGCTCCTACAACCAATACTACATCTGTGGTTGCAAACTCCGGATTGATGTCTTCCATTTCTACAAGCTTATCATAACTTACATTAGACTCAGCCAATAAAACGTTCATGTGTCCCGGCATCCTTCCTGCTACAGGATGAATAGCGTATTTTACATCCACGCCTTCTGCTTCAAGCAAATTTTCCAATTCATGACAGGTATGTTGAGCCTGTGCAACCGCTAGACCATAACCGGGAACGATGACTACTTTCTTTGCATATTTCATTAATATCGCTGCATCAGATTTAGTGATCTCCTTGGAGGTTCCGCCTGTAGTAGAGGCCGCTCCGGATGCTGCAGAAGATCCTCCAAAATTTCCTACCAATACATTCAGCAATGATCTGTTCATAGCATTACACATGGCAACAGTAAGAATAGTTCCTGCCGATCCAACCAATATTCCTCCGATCAACATTACATAATTGTCATACAAAAATCCTCCGCATGCAGCAGCAACTCCTGTAAACGAATTAAGTAAAGAGATTACAACAGGCATATCCGCTCCACCTATAGGAAACACAAAAAGAATTCCATACAATAATGAAAGACCTAATATAATATAAAACCACAAAGGTCCGGAGACAGTGCCTGTATAAAATAACACCGATAAAACCACAATCGCCAACAACAAACCAATGTTTACAAATTGCTGTCCGAGCAGATTGTAATCGTTGATCTTGCCTTCCAACTTTCCATAAGCTATAATACTGCCAGCAAAAGACACAGATCCAATCACCAAACCGGCTAAAATAATGATCATTTTAGATGTCATGGAAGCATCCATACTTCCCGAAACCTCATGCAGAAGATGATTGTATTCTATAATGGAAATTAATGCAGCACATGCACCTCCCATTCCATTAAAAAAAGAAACCATTTGAGGCATTGCCGTCATCTGAACTCTCTTTGCCATCACCCATCCTATTCCTGTACCAATGCCCAATGCTACAAAAATCCAAACCAAGTTTCCAAGATGCTCTCCTCTCGAATTGGTATACAAGAAGATAGTGGCAAAAATGGCTAAAACCATACCTACAGCAGCAATCAAATTTCCTTTGCGTGCGCTGTCAGGCTTAGACAACATCTTCAGACCTAACATGAAGGTCACAGAAGAAATCAAATAAATAAGTACTAATATTTTGTCCATTACTTTTTCTTCTTAAACATTTCTAACATTCGGTCGGTAACTACAAATCCACCAACCACATTAAGAGTTCCCAAAATCACCGCTATAAATCCCAATATCAAACTAAGCGTTCCCTCTGCCTGACCCATTACGATAATGGCCCCAATAATCACAACTCCGTGTATTGCATTTGCTCCTGACATCAATGGAGTGTGAAGAACAGACGGTACATGAGAAATAAGCTCAATCCCTACAAAAATCATCAGAATGACCAAATAGATCATCTGAATATGTTCAGAAATAAAATTTAAAATCCCCATTTCTTATTTTAAAATTTGACCTTGATGAATAATTAATGTTCCTTTTGTTATCTCCTCTTCCATCTCCCATTTAAACCCATTTTGATCTGCCAAATGATACAAAAAGTTCTGGAAGTTTTTTGCATAAAGCTCACTGGCGTTGGTAGCTAAAGTAGAAGGAAGATTGCTGATTCCTACAATTTTTACACCGTATTTCGTTACAATTTTATTGACCTCCGTGAGTTCGCAATTTCCTCCCTGCTCAGCAGCCATATCCACTATCACAGAGCCGTATTTCATTTGTTTTACTTGATCCTCTGTGATCAACACCGGAGCTTTTCTTCCCATGACCAATGCTGTGGTCACCACCAAATCAGCTTGAAATAAAGATTTGTTGACGGCTTCCTTTTGTTTTGCCAGATACTCTGCTGTGACCTCTTTTGCATATCCGCCCTCAACTTTTACGCCATCATCCTTTACGGTAATAAATTTTGCGCCAAGAGATTCTGCCTGTTCTTTGGTCTCAGGTCTCACATCTGTTGCTTCTACCACGGCTCCCAATCTTTTTGCCGTGGCTATAGCTTGCAATCCGGCTACACCGACCCCAAAAATAAGAACTTTAGAGGGAGTAATCGTGCCTGCGGCAGTCATCATCAGAGGAAAAATCTTGCTCATTTGCTCGGCTCCCAAAATTACAGCCTTGTATCCTGCCAAGTTACCCTGAGAGCTCAACACATCCATACTTTGAGCTCGACTTATGCGAGGAATAGCGTCCATGGAGAACGCAGATACCCCTTTCTCTGCCAATTTTTTTACATAGTCTGCATTGACCAGATGATACATAAGACTAAAAACTATAGTATTGGGTTTGCAAGCCTCTATTTCTTGAGAATTGAGCAAATTAATCTTACAGACCACATCTGCCGTGGATATGCAATCCGCTTGGGAATTGATCACTTTTACCCCAACAGACTGATAGTCCGAATCCTGAAAAGCCGATCTTTCACCTGCACCGGCCTCAAGCTGAACTTCAAAACCCTTGCCTATCAATTGTTTGGCTATTTGAGGACTGAGAGCCACTCTATTTTCGCCCTCCCTGCTTTCTTTAAGTACTGCTATTTTCAAAGCCTTTTAATTTTTGAAGCTGCGAATATACGGGTTTAAGCTAACTTGTTCTAGCTAAAATGAGCTTAAAATTTGGCTGTGCCCCTGCATCCTGCAGGGTCGGGCTATCCGCTGCAAGTCCTCAGTCACTTCGTTCCTTCCGGTCTTTCCGCTACTATCCCTCACAGAAAATCCAAGCTCAAGCCCTCAATCATTGCCCAATAAAAATCTTCTTTGTAGCTTTATGACATTCATGCCAATCAAAATATTTTCATTTCAAATCTACAATGGAACATAAAAAACAAAAATTAATATCCAAAAAACACTTTGCTTATAGAATGTTACTCTACGCATTGGTTTCTCTGTTTTTGGTAACGTTATCCATCCTAATAGGTATGTTGGGTTATCACTACGTTGCAGCTTTGAGTTGGATTGACAGCTTTCACATGTCTTGCCTGATTTTGACTGGAATGGGACCGACAAATGAAATGCCGTCCAATTCTGCAAAACTATTTTCTTCTTTCTATGCCCTCTACAGTGGAGTAGCATTTCTCACAATGTGCGCCATCATTCTATCACCCATAGTGCACAGAATTTTGCACATATTGCATATTGAAGAAGGAAATCAATCCAATGGTTAGAATGATCCGTTTTTCTTTTGTTACTCATATTCCTATTTCTTTTCTTTCCCTCTTTTGCGTCCTATTAACGGAATACCGTATCAAGGGAATTCGAAAGAACTTTCAAATCTTCATAAAAATAAGAACTTGCAATTCTCCCAATAGAAGTATCTTTGAATTTATTGGCTCTTGAAGAGCAAATTTGTTTCAATAAAAAAAAGGATTGCTTCTTTTATAATTATCGGCTATCCGTTGAAAAAAAGAAGCAAAAAAGCAGCGTTAAAAATAAAAATAAATTATGACTCCAGTCATAATTCTATCAAATGAGCTTGCTCTACTTTTGCAAAAAATTCAGCAAAAGTCAATACTTTTATCCTTTAGAATTAGATACAATTGAATGTTGATAAAAACGCTTTTGTTCAATGAATAAATAATCTAAAATCACATCTATAAATAAAATATGTGGATTGACTCCGATATCCTACTTGCTTGGGGTGGAATTGTAAAAAAATACTCCAAAAATGAATTCATCTTTATGGAAGGTGAAGAGAGCAGATTCTACTATCAAATCATGGAAGGAAGAATTAGAATGTGTTGTTTCAATGATGATGGCAAAGAATTTTGGCAGGGAGAATTTCACAAAGGTGACAGTTTTGGTGAGCCTCCTCTTTTCGCAGATGAAAAATATCCTGCCAATGCAGTAGCAGATACTGACTGTGTCATCCTAAAAGTAACCAAAAGCACCCTGTACAAGTTGCTCAATGAATATCCTGAAATTCAAAAAAAAATTATCATCTCCCTGTCTAAGCGTATCGTCAAAAAAACCTTAATGACAAAGGAATTGGTAAGCCATAATCCCAAATTCAGAATACTTTCGTTCTTAGATCGCTATAAAAAAGATACTGATAATACACAGGTCCAAATTCAAATTCCTTACACAAGACAAGAAATTGCCAACTTCACGGGACTCCGAGTAGAAACTATCATTCGAACCTTAAAAGCATTGGACCAAGAAGGAATTGTAAAAATAAAAAACAGAAAAGTTTACTACTAAATAAAATTCTATTAAAAATCATTTGTATTCATACAATATAAAAGTCGTCATTCATGCAACAGCATAATCGTTGGATCAAAATCGGGCTTATTAACTTTGGAATTGTTGCGTTAATTGGCTGTATCATGCGCTACAAAATTGGTTTTGACTTTCCTTTTCTTGACCAAAAAAGATTGCTTCACTCTCATTCTCATTACGCCTTTGTAGCTTGGGTAAGTCACATGCTGTACACCATTCTAACAGAATTTGCAGTTCAAAAAAATTCTCAAAAATATCCTATCTATTCAAAATTAATCTGGGGCAATTTGATTTGTGCCGGAGGAATGGTAGTTGGATTTATGACCCAATCTTATGGCCCCATTTCCATCACATTTTCGGTCCTTGCTATTCTCATAAGTTATGTTTTTAGTTACAACTATTGGAATGATCTTACTAACCATCACCCCAACCATATCTCAACACCATGGTTTAAGGCAGCATTATTTTTTAACTGTCTTTCTTCCATTGGGAGTTTCATTTTAGCTTGGATGATGAGCACAAAACACTTTGATCAAAACCTATATTTGGCTTCTACTTATTTCTATCTTCATTTTCAATACAGCGGTTGGTTTTTCTTTGGTATTATGGGTATTTTAATGAATTTGTTTCAGCAACAGTTTCCTTCTTTTAAGGCTGATCCTGGAGTGCTGAGATTATTTCTTTATTCTTGCATTCCGGCATATTTGTTGTCTGTACTGTGGGCCCACTTGCCTTGGTACATTTATATAATTGCAGTCATTGCGGTAGTTTTACAACTTCTTGGCCTTATGAAATTGATCCAACGTTTTTCCAAACTTTTACCGGAAATTAAACAAAAATGGAATCTGATTTCCAAACTCATCTTTACAGCCAGCTTCGTTGCCCTTACCATAAAACTTTGTTTACAAGCCGGCTCCATTTTTCCTGACATCAGTAAGCTGGCCTTTGGTTTTAGATCTATTGTAATTGCATATTTGCACTTAGTTTTGTTGGCCTTTGTCTCACTTTTTATTGTCGCCTATCTTTACAATCAAAATAAAATTCCAGATACAAAAGTAAGCAGATTGGGTATTGTAGCTCTGGCCATTGGTGTGTTTCTTAATGAATTTGTCCTCATGATTCAAGGGGTGAGTTCCTTTAGTTACACCATCATTCCATTTCTTAACGAAATTCTTTTTGGAGTAAGCTTATTAATATTTATAAGCGTTTGTTTTATTATCATTTCATCTCATAGAAACCAATTGCAAAATTGACATTTATTATTCAAACAGTTTAGCTGTCATTATTTTAGTTATTCCTTTTGCTCTTTGTTTTATAAGATCGGCATTTTGCCCTTGAAATAACTGATTGACCGTTTCTACAAATATCTTGAGCCATCGATCGAAATCCTTCGGATCAAAAGGATAAGTTTGATGAAGGAGTTGATGTTGCTCCATAGGGTTGCCAGAATAATTTCCTGAGAAAAACAAGATATTTTCCCAAAACGTACACATCTTAGGAATATGAACATCCCAATCAATTCTATCTTGTGTAAAATATTCTCCTATTGCCGCATCACTCTTTGCCTTTAAATAAAACTCAGTCACCAAGCGAAAAATATCGTGAGAACTATTGATGTCATGTTTCATGATTTATAGCGATTGATTAAACAATTTTGATAATCAAATTTGAGGAAAACCTTTACAAATCTTTTCGATTAAATTTATACAATGAATAAAAATAAGGGATCACAAACCACAATACCAAGGCAACAAATGATATAATAATTCCAAGTTGGGAACCCAAAAATTCTTTGAATACTGCACTTGTGTATCCCAACAATGCAGACACATCCAACTGTAATAAAATTAAAATTCTTGAAAGATCAATAGGGTTTAATAAAGTGAATACCATCATTAATTTCTCTAAAGGATATTCAGAAAATTGAAACATTCCAAACACCAATAATCCATCATAAAACAAGCTAAAAAACAACCAAACCAAAATGGACAGTCCTATTCCCTTCGCTTTGTCTTTTGCCCAAACTGCACACAATAAAGCAAAAGAGGTAAAAATCAAGGTCAATAATATTCCGATAAAAAATAAAAATAATCCCAACAAATCACCAACAAATAAAATGAGCGAAACTCCTGCACCCAGTACAAAGGCCAACGATAAGGCAAGACTCAAACCATAAAATAAACTTCTCCAAATGACAGTTCTTTTAACCGGCTGACTCAATAACAACTCCACAAACTCTGCACTATTGTAGATATATATTGTAGAAAAAATAATAGACACAAGGGGCACAATCAATAGGATAATGTTCAGCATTGACAATACTCCTTTGGAAGAATTATCCTCCAATGCCAAAACAGAACTTGAAAGTAAAAATAAAATTACAGCATAGATGATTACAAAACTATTCTTCAGAATATCCACAAATACAAATCTTGCAATTCTATTCATAGGATCCTCTTTTCAAAATTACAGAAATAGCTTTCGAAATTTTAGCCTGTTCGGTCTTCCGGGCCACATTCTCCAAAGTATCAAAAAATGAAATTCTCCCGTCCTGCATATACATGATATGAGAAACCAGCTCATCCAATTCATTAAGCAAATGAGAGGTTATTAATATTAATTTATTTCCGGCCTTCTCTCGCAATATTTTATCTCTCAAAATTTCTGAAGACAATGGATCCAATCCGGCTGTAGGCTCATCTAAAATCAAAATGGAAGGATTGAATAAAAATGCAATAACGGCGCTTACCTTTTGGGTCGTACCTCCGGACAAAGTTCCTAATTTCTTGTCTGCAATATCAGCCAATTTGAACGACTCAACCAATTCATGATCCAAAGTGCTCTGATCTTGCCTTAGACTTTTTAGCATATCAATCACTTGAGCTATAGTCATGTTTTGTGGATACCTGCCAATCTGTGGCATATAACCTATCTGTCTGCGGTAATCTATACTTTGTTCTATGTCATTTTCATTGACCAATATCTGTCCCGAATGAGGCTTCACCATGCCTAAAATAGACTTGATCAGTGTCGTCTTTCCGCAACCATTAGGCCCTATAAGCGCAATAGATTGACCTGCCTCCATTCTTGTAGAAATATTCTTAAGAACTTCAAGCTTCCCAAAATTTTTAACTACATTTCGAAATTCAATCATAAGGAATAACTCTTCATCATCGGTTTTTCATCAACAAAGTTCATTGGAGTTATACTGGGCAATAACTTTTCTGATTTATCCAATAAATCCACAATAAAACTTCTAAAAATAAACATCATTGTTGGATTCCTTTCAGACAAAACACAAAACAAGCTCAAAGGATGAAATGGAATATCTCCCACACCATCTTTATTCAAATCATACCCCTCATATTTATCCCAATAATTTTGATCAAAACTATTAAGCACAACGGTACCGTTCGTACTTACATCAAAAGTATTAGAAAAAAAATTATTCAACGAAACTTTATTATCAATGCAACTTGCTTGCATCTTTAATGCCCAACCATTTTTTACAAAACTATTTTTCTCTATTATCATTCTACTTGCTCCTTCTAAATAAAGTGCCGCTGTATTTTGATCAAAGGTATTTGCCAATATTTCAGAATCCGAAATTTCCTTGAGCAATATACCATAAGCAGCTTCTCCCCAATTCTCCTTAAAATAATTATTGTACATTCTGACGCCCTTAGAAAACATCACTGCCACTCCCGCACCATTGGCTATAAATTGATTTGCAATATAGGAGTCAGAATTGGAAAACATAAAATGAAGTCCATATCTTACATTATGCTTCGATTTATTTCGCCACACTAGAGAATTGCTCACAAATTCAAAATAAATTCCATCTCGATGGCCACTTACCTCATTGCCAATAATGAGAAGACTGTCGCTTTTCCAGCAATGAATACCATTTCCTATCTTTTGCTCCTCAGTGCCTGTT
Source organism: Saprospiraceae bacterium UBA3362 (assembly GCA_002360455.1). Taxonomy (GTDB): domain Bacteria; phylum Bacteroidota; class Bacteroidia; order Chitinophagales; family Saprospiraceae; genus Vicinibacter. Next base: position 34,201 of record DEQQ01000028.1, on the reverse strand, counting down.
GAATGAATTTGATTATTCTTTATGACACAGTTTTGTCCATATTGGATGTATATTCCAAAAAAATTATTTTCTAATATATTATTTTCGACTACCACATTATGAGCATCATATACTTTGATAGCTCCCGGATCATTTAGTGTAGAGAAACCGGAGTTCTGGAGTTTGAACCCTTTGACAACAACATTAGAGGATTTAATGGAAAGAATTTCATATTGACTCTCTCCATCTAAAATCGCGCCCGGCTGTCCAATAAAAACTATCTTTTTTGAAATGATCAGATTGCCTTCCTTGTAGATTCCTTCACCTACTACAACTGTATCATTATCATTACAAGCTTGCAGAGCCGATTTTATTGATTTATACTGAGCATCAGTGCCCACTGTTAAAGTTATAGCATTAAGTCTAACACCAAATGGAATCAACAATAAGACTAAAATGCCAAGCTTCATTTCTTGATCAGTTATTTGAATATTTGTTGAATAGAAGCGGATTCGGCTCCAAGCTCATTTTGAACTTTCTTTGCCTCATCTGCAGACTTGAAAGCCGCAGTATTCCCACCCATGGGGCTATGTATAGAGCCTCCTTGAAGAAAATGTGCACTCTCTACAGGAATCAACACATTGTTTGATGTAAAATCATGTACGTATTTAGACTTATAGACCGCATTGGGATTTTCAGCAATAAAATCAATTAAACATCTTAAATCATCAAACTTAAAAACTTTTCCCTTATCGGTAATAACTTCTGCTCCAAAATGGGCATCAGCAATTGTCATTTTACAATGACTGCAATTGTCTTTATTAATCTTTATTTCTTCTGGTCCGGATGGTGCGCATGAAAAAATACTAAGGGAGATTAGCATAACAGAGACAGGAGCCGTTTTTTTGAAGAATCTATCCAATAAATTATAAGCTAAAACAGTGGCCGTAAGAATCAATAATCCCGCAACAACCAACAACCATCCACCTATATCCGGTATAGAAAATGCTCCGAAGTTCAACAATTGTTTAAATCCGATCAAAGGAGGTTGATATGCCATTCCCGGAACAATAATAGCCGCATTGGGATCCAAATTGTGCCCATACACATATTCCCATCTCCAAAAATCAATCATGGCCAAGATACCAAATGCAACAAAACTCAAACAAAACAAAAGCAACAAAGTCCTTCTTCTAAATAAGGCCACTAAAATTGCAACGATTCCAAAACCCACAAGTAAATAAGGCAGGAACGTAAACTCAGGAAATTCTTCTGCATGCAATGTTTTCATTCCTATATAGTGATTAAGTCCGTTTATTATCTCCACATCTCCCCCAATTTTATTGGAAAAAATTTGCAGCTTCAATCCTTCAGGATATTGAGGAGCATCAAGAATAATTCTCCATAACGGAACAAAATTGGATGCAATCATACATATCCCTGCGAGAAATACTATCGCTGTTATCTTTTTGGAAACTAAATTCATAATCGAGATTTTTTAAATAAATTTTAGAGTTCAAACCAAACCCTAAATAAGAAACAAATAGATCTAAAAAAGATCTTGATTTGCGATCCTTTTCAATCAAAAATGAGAAAAAATAAAAGGGATGAAAATAATTCTATTCCCATCCCTTTTAAAAATTTAAAACAAACTATTTAGATTCGGTTCCTTTTGCTTCTTCAGGGTTAGAATTCTTTCCAACGCTAAAACTTAAAGCAGTCTTACTTCCTGCAGGAGATACTCGCACATATCCTTGCATCTCTTGATGCAATGCACTACAGAAATCTGTACAGTACATAGGGAATATGCCGGTTCTATCCGGAACCCATTTTAATGTAGTGGTTTCTCCCGGCATAATCAACAATTCAGCATTGTTTGCACCTTTAACTGCAAAGCCGTGAGGTACGTCCCAATCTTGCTCAAGATTTGTAATATGGAAATACACTTCATCTCCCAGTCGCACTCCTTCAATATTGTCAGGAGAAAAATGAGATCTGATGGATGTCATGTAGACATGAACCTTATTTCCTTCTCTTACTACTTTTGATTCTCCTTCTCCTTTGGCAACATAAGGGTGAGAATTATCAGCAATTTTGAATATTTTCAATTGACCATTGTTTTTAATTAATTCAGCAGGTGCTGCTTGAGCATAATGCGGTTCTCCAATTGTTGGAAAATCCAAAATCATCTGCATCTTATCACCACTGATATCATACAATTGTGCACTTTGACTTAACTCAGGTCCTGTTGGTAAATATCTGTCTTTTGTGATTTTATTATAAGCGATCAAATATTTTGGTGAAGGCTTACGAGTGTTTCCACCCGGAACGCAAAGGTGACCTACAGAATAAAAAGTAGGAACTCTGTCCACAACTGCCAAATCTTTGATATTCCATTTAACAACTTCAGAAGACACAAAGAATGAAGTGTAGGCGTTTCCTTTGCCGTCAAATTCTGTGTGTAAAGGTCCTAGACCGGGTTTCTTTACTTCTCCGTATAATGCGGCTTCATATTTTACAACAGGAATCCCTTCGTACTCTCCATCATAAGCTTTATCTGCTATCGCTTTTTGCAATTTATCGAAACTAAACACCGGAATCAATGCTGCCAGTTTACCACTTCCTACGATGTACTCCCCTGTTGGATCAACATCGCAACCATGAGGTGATTTCGGACATGGAATCATATAACAAATATCCTTAAGTTCAGAGACATCCAAAACTGTAACTTCATTCATCATTTTTGAAGTAGCAGAATGTGTCTTTTCATCGTATACATTGTGAGCATATTTGGCGGTCACTTTTTGCCCCTTTCCTGCTTTAAGATATTCTTCGGCTTTCTTCCAGTTCACTGCCATAATAAAATCTTTATCCTTTTGAGAAGCGTTTACTTCTAACAGGGTATTGGCTTGTTCTGTATTATAGCACGAGAAGAAAAACCATCCATGAGATTTTGCTCTACCGCAGCGAGCCAAATCGAAATTTACACCCGGAGTTTTTAATTGAAATGCTATATTCATTTCTCCTGACTCTTGATTCACACTCACAAAACTGATGTGACCCTTAAAGTTTTGCTTATATGAACTGATAGGCACGTCTCCATTAACATTATCAGGAGGAACACTAAATCTAGTTCCTGCCACGATATATTCGGAATTTTCTGTACCAAAAGGAGAGCTGTGATTTCCACCGCTGTTAGGCAATTCTATAATTTCTGCAGTTCTAAAAGTTTTTAAATCTATTCTCGCCAATCTCGGAGTATTATTGGCATTTGCAAAAATCCATTTTCCATTGATTTCGCCGTTAGTTTGAGATAGCTCTGTATGATGAAGATCATCCCAAGGCACAAATCCATGGGAAGTTGTAAGCATTGGTTTTGTTTCTTCACTATATCCCCAGCCTTTCTCCGGATCAACAGAAAAAACAGGAACAACACGGAGTAATCTACCACTTGGCAAACCATAAACGGACATTTGCCCACTGAATCCACCACTCACAAAGTTATAATACTCATCATGCTTTCCTGGCGGTACATAAGCTTTGGATGCTACATCAGCCCCTAATGATGTACTTGGATTTTTTGGTTTGCATGAACTAATAAGGTTTATGGCCCCCAAAAGGAGAAATCCATAAAATATTTTTGACTTCATAAAATCGAATTTATATGTAAGGAATAATTGTTTCTACTTATTTAGCTGCATCATTTTTTCTCATGAATTCAAGAACATGTCTTGCATCATCATCGGTAAGATTTTGATTTGGCATTCTCACTAAACACAGCTCAAGTTGAGCTTGCAACTCCGGATCTTTATTAATCATAGGATCAGGGTTAGTGATGAAGTTCATAATCCAACTTGGAGTTCTTCTTGTAGTCACTCCTTTCCATCCCGGGCCAACCAATTTTTCTGTACCCAACTTGTGACATGAAGAACATTTTACTCCTTGGATTTTGCTGCCCGATTCTGCCATAGCATCATCAATTGTGGCTCCAAGGTTCAAACTTGCTTCAGTATACTTTCCTTCGCCTCGCTTAGGATCATAATTTTCTGTTGTAGGCGTTGCACTTGCTGCGTCTCCACCAACAGTCTTAGAAATTTTGTCTTTTTTGTTCTCGCAAGCAGTTAAAACTACTATAAATGTCAATAGTAAAAGGGATAATTTGAAATTCATATTTTTTTATTTTGAGCAAATTTCTGATAGCCTCTATTGTAGTTTTATGATCATAGTCATAAAACATTTAATTTTGTGTGAATGATTTGCAAAAAACAAAGTCATTATGACCAAAATCATAATTGGAGCTTGGAAAAGGAGATTATTTTGTACGAAAATCCTTAATCATGAAAAATATTTTTAAAGTAATTCTTCTTTGCGCAACGGTAATTTTTGCCTGCAATTCTAACACTGGAAACAAAACCAATGAGACTGCTTCCAATGCGTCCGCTGCCCAAGATATGGTTGGTCAATCCGGAGTTCAAGATGATGTTTCCAATCCGAATATTGTACAAGTAGCAGTTAAAAGTGCAGATCACAGTACCCTTGTTACAGCGGTAAAGGCAGCCGGATTGGTTGACGCTCTTAGCAATGCAGGGCCTTTCACGGTATTCGCTCCAACAAATGCTGCTTTTGCAAAACTTCCTGCCGGAACCGTTGAAGGTTTATTAAAGCCTGAAAAGAAAGATGATCTTAAATCCATTTTGGAGTATCACACATACGTAGGAGTGCTCAAAACCGACATGTTCCAAGACGGTCAAGAGTTCGAACAAGTGAGTGGACAAAAAATTAAAATTACTAAAAAAGATGGCAAAACCTTTGTCAATGGAAGCGAAATTGTTGGCTCGGTAAATACATCCAACGGTGTCATTCATGTCATTAATGACGTTCTTTTAGCTAAATAATTTCTATAGATTTACAACAAAAGAGCCGTATTAAATAAAATAAAAAAGCCTTGCATTTCTGAGCAAGGCTTTTTTATTTAACTCTATTGGAGATTTTATTTTTTTCTATTGGCTAACATTCTGTCAACATCCCCTGTAAATTCTGCGACTGTTGGTCTGTAACCTGTTCTTCCCAATTCGGCAAACTGATACTGTTTCTTTTGGGTATCTTTAGTTATATCAAAAACACAAACCGTAGGATATCCTCTGATTTGGAAAAACTGCTGCATTGATTGATTCTGCTGTTGAATATTGGCCGGCAGTTGTTTGAATCTTGGATAATCAAGCTCTAAGAGTATAACATTTTTGTCAGCCCATTCTTTGAATTCGGGTTTCGAAAAAACTGCTGCGGTAAGCCTTTTACACCAACCACACCAATCACTGCCTGTAAAATTTGCCATCACCGGCTTTCCGGTTTTGCGTGACTTCTCAAAAGCTTCATCCAAGTTGACTAACCATCCCTCATTCCCTGCTGTATAGGATGAATTGGAGGAGCCACCTTGTGCACAAGATTGCACAGTAAATAAGGCGAAAAGGGAACATATTCCCACAAATGAAGAAAAGAATTTGATCATTTTATTTTAAAGTTTAGGCAAAAATATGATGTTTCAAGTTTTTTTTAGTTAAAAGAAGCTTAATTCTTTACTGCTTATACCAAGTGGGGAATGGCTTCAAGCAACTGTTTGGTATAGTTCTCTCGGGGCGAATTCATGATTTCATAGGTCTTGCCCTGTTCTACTATACGTCCATTTTTTAACACCAAAATCCGGTCTGCAATGAAGTTGACTACAGACAAATCATGTGTAATAAAAAGATAGCTTAAGCCATGTTTCTCTTTGAGGGTCTGCAATAAATTGAGGACTTGAGCTTGCACAGAAACGTCCAATGCGGATACCGCCTCATCACAAACTATAAATTTGGGCTTGAGTCCTAAACATCTGGCTATACAAATTCTCTGCCTCTGCCCGCCTGAAAACTGATGGGGATATCTCTCTGCATGATCGGCCTCCAATCCTACCTCTTCCAAAAGTTGCACCATCTGTTCAACTCTTTCTTTTCTATTTTTCCCTATTCCATGAACCATCATCGGTTCTGTAATGGCCTCTCCAATCTTAATCCTAGGGTTCAAAGACGAATAGGGATCCTGAAAAATAATCTGCAACTCCTTCCTCAAAGGTCTCAATTCTCCGGGACTGAGTTGATCCAAATATTTTGATCCATAGCGAACAGTACCCGAACTAGAAGGAATAAGTTGCAATAATGCCTTTCCTGCGGTGGATTTTCCACTTCCCGACTCCCCTACCAATCCAATGACTTCATTGGGATACAAACTAAAACCAAAATCAACAAGAGCATGATGCTCTTCTTTGACTGTTCCCCACCAATTCCTGGATTTCACATATTTTACATTCAGCTTTTCAACTTGAAGCAGCACCGGTTTTAACTTAAGTTCGTTCACTTTTCTATCCTGCTCCGTAGAATGGATCACATTGGTATCATCATAAAATCTGCTAACGTCTTTTGACTTTAAAAAATCTTGCACTGTGGGCAAAATCCTTATTTTTTTGGAAATAGGGGGTCTGCTATGAATCAATCCTTGGGTATAATAATGCTGTGGATTTTGGAACAGTTCACTTGTTGCATTTTCTTCTACCTTTTCGCCATCTTTCATCACCAATACTCGATCTGCCAACAAGTTTATGACATTGAGGTCATGTGAAATAAAAATCATGCTTAAGTCCAATTCTTGTTTTAGGCTTAGCAAAAGATCAATTATCTTTCGTTGAATAGAGACATCAAGTGCAGTAGTCGGTTCATCTGCAATCACTATTTTGGGTTGGCATACCAAAGCCAGAGCGATGAGTACCCTTTGAAGTTGACCTCCGGATAATTGATGAGGGTAGGCTTTATACACCCTATCTACCTCTGTGAGTCCAACTTTCTCAAACCAATAACTTACTTTATCCTTGAGCTCATTTTTTGCACATAATCCATGAGCTAAAAGACCTTCGCCCGCTTGAAACCCACAGGTCAATAGCGGATTTAAGGAAGACATTGGCTCTTGAAAGATCATAGAAATCTTTGCCCCGCGATAAGCTCTCATTTTCTCATCGGAAATCTTAAGCAGATCGACCTTATTTTCTGAGTCTTCATAAAAAAAGATGTTACCGGACGAGTAAATCGCGTTTTCCGGCAATAGCCGCATGACACTCATGGCGCTTACTGTTTTCCCACTGCCGGACTCCCCTACAAGGCCTAAAACCTCGGCCGAATTCAACCTAAAGTTGAGACTTTTTACTACGGAATTTATCTTTCCCTGCTGGGGAAAAGAGATGGACAAATCGTTAACTTCAAGTAACTTCACTATTGCAAAGAACGCTTATTTTTCAATTTTAACCATAAATTAATTAAAATAAAAAATTAAAATAAACCCAAAAACGTTAGTAATCCTAAATGAACAACTAATTTCGCATTAAAATTATTTTCTATATGATCAAATCAATTGTAAAATGGCTATCTCTGTTTTTTCTTGTTCTTTTACTGGCCGCAGTTTTAGTCCCATTGCTTTACAAAAAAGAGATCCAAAATAAAATAAAAACGGAGGCAAATAAACAAATAAATGGAACTCTTGAATTCAAAGATGTTGATTTGAGTTTTTTTACCCATTTTCCCAAACTTACTGTAAGTCTTAACAATATCGAACTTCGGTCTTTTGCCACTGTAGATTCATCCATTCTGTTTTCTGCAAAAAAATGTTCTGTCAGCCTCCCCTTTTGGTCATTATTTGAACTAGACAAAGGCTTCACCATTCAATCGTTTGATTTGGATGGAGCACTGATTAATATCATATCCACCAAAGAAGGTCAGGCAAATTACAACATTACAAAATCTGATTCTTCTTCTGCTTCGAATTCAAATTCCAACCTGAACTTAAAATTGCAGAAATACTCATTCACCAACTGTGAAATTAATTATATAGATCGATCTGCAGATGGTATGATTATTCAATTAAAAAATTTAAACCATACAGGAAAAGGGGACTTTAATAACAAGATTTTTGCCCTCACTACTCAAACTAAAATAGACAGTTTAACTGCAATTTTAGGTGGAATAAAATACTTGAACAGGGTCAAACTGAATTCTACTTTGGATCTCGAAATTGATCAACTGAACTCCATCTACAAAATAAAAGAAAATAAATTTGCCTTAAATGAGCTTCAATTAGCTGCTACAGGAGAGGTTCAAATGAATCCCGACGAATCTATAAAAATTCAAATGGAGATCAACAATCCCGGCAACCAATTCAAAGATGTTTTCTCATTATTGCCTTATGCCTATACCAAAGACTTTGCAGCGGTCAAATCTTCGGGCGATTTTTCTCTCAATGGAAAAATTAATGGATTATTTGATTCTAAAAAAGAAAGTTATCCCGATTGGAATTTTCTACTCAAAATAAACAACGGGAATATTCAGTATCCCAATATGCCTGTAAGCTTAAAAGATTTGAATCTCGATCTGAAAAGCATAAACAAAGGACCAAGTAAAAAATATCACAGCATCAACATCAAGCCATTGCATTTCATACTCAACCGGAATGCTGTTGACGGATTTCTATCAATGGATCAGTTGGAACAAGATCCTCATATTTCAGGTCAATTAAAGGGAGCCTTTTCTCTTCAAGATTACAAACAATTGATTCCAATTGATCCTAATGTCAAACTTGAAGGGTTAATAAAAATGGATCTGGATTTTGATGCTACTCAATCTCAAGTAACTACTGCCCAATACAATTCTATAAAATGCACAGGTTTCGCAGAAATTCAACAATTGCAATATGCTGATCCCACAATGCCTTTGGTTGCGATTCCATCTATGACAATGCAGTTTTCTCCACAGGCTATCAATTTGAATTCCTCCCAGCTAAAATTGGGTAAATCAGACCTGGAGCTCAAAGGAAAAATCAACAATCCTTTAGCCCTATTGTATGATCAGCAAACGACGGAAGCTCAATTGGAGCTTCAATCCCATTATTTTGATGGTAATGAATGGTTGACAGCAAGTGAAGGCTCTACCGTTACATCAGAACCGACACAATCAAGTTCTGTGTTGCCTCTTGCTAAAAAATTAAAAGTCAATTGTAATGCTAAGATGAATGATGTACGTTACGATACTTATATTGTAAAAGATGTTTTGGCCAACATGACGTATGACAACGATGTTCTGTCTATCCAATCCGGTCAGGCTACCGTAAATCAAAATCAACTTAAAATAGACGGGCAGTTAAATCGCTTGCTTGGCTTTGGGTTACAGAACGAATTGCTTGAGGGAACATTAAATATTAAGGCTCAACAATTTGATTTAAGTAAATTTTTTACCGGTGGAGATGCTACAAGAATTACAAACACTAGCACCACAACAGAAGAGCCTTTTTTGGTTCCGGAAGGAATGAAAATGGATATCAACTTTGTAATAGATCAGTTTCAATACGACAAGCTAAAATTAAATCAATTTAAAGGACTGTTGAACATAGCAAATGAAATGATTGAAATGCATGACATGAGTAGTCAAACCATGGGAGGATCTATGATCTTTAATGGGGTGTACAATTCTCAAAATCATGAAAAACCTAGTTTTGATATCAAATATGAAATTCAAAAATTCCAGTTTCCTAAAGCGTTTGAGTCCATACTTACTTTTCAAAAATTGGCTCCTGTAGCCCAATTTGTTGAAGGAGTATTCAACTCTACTTTTGTAGCTAATGGTAGTCTGGGAAAAAATATGATGCCGGATTTGAATACTATCAATATCGGAGGACTTATAGAAACAATAAATGCTGCAGTAAAAGGATTTAAACCGATAGAGGGTCTTGCCGACAAACTCAATATTGCCGAACTAAAAACGATAAGTTTAGAAAATACCAAGAATTGGTTTACAGTAGAAAATGGCACTGTAACATTGAAAGAAATAAAAAAAACAATGAAGGATATAGATATGACCCTCCAGGGAACACATAAAATTTCAGGACCAATGGACTATCAATTCAAGTTTAGAATTCCAAGATCAAAGTTCAATCAAAATCCGGTGGGAAGCACTGCTGAAAAAGGGCTTGACTATTTAAAAAATATGGGCTCCAAAGTTGGGATCAATATAGACAATGGGACGCACGTTAATGTTGCTGTAACAATGAGTGGCCCGATGAAAGACCCCAAATTTAATGTCAAACTTCTTGGAGCCGATGGAGAAAGTTTGGAGAGTTCCGGAAAAACTTTGCTACAAGAAGCCGGAAAAAAAGCCGAAGATTCTTTGAGAACTATCGCTCAAAAAGAACTGGATAAAGCCAAACAGAAAGCGATGGAACAAGCTCAAAGAGCAGAAGATAGTCTAAGAAGCATTGCAAAACAAAAAGCCGAAGAAGCGAAAAACAAAGTCTTGGATCAGGCCGGCAAAGAACTTGAAAAACATGTAGATTCAAACTTGGTAAAAAAGGGTAAAGAGGTTTTGAATGATCAATTGGGCAAAGAAGCCGGAAAAGTTCTCAATGAAGATGCAAAAAAAGAAATGGAAAAAGCAAAGGAGAAATTAAAAAATTGGGACCCATTCAAAAAGAAAGGAGGATAATACAGTATGAAGTGGATTTACATTCAATGGATATTAATCCAATACCGATTTTTTGGACATGCTTGGCTGTGTTGGAAATTGCCCACTCTGCCGAAATTTTCTCTCTATCCAATATTGAAAACTGGAGGTGCAAAACTGGGCAAACAAATCCATTTCAATCAAGGAATATTCATCGATAATACTTATGGAAATTCAAATTCTCCTAATGACTTCTCAAATCTAGAAATTCAAGATGATGTTTATTTAGGTGCCAACGTCTATTTAGATTTAAGCAATCACATCCTAATCGGAAAGTCTGCCGTAATTTCAAATCATTGTAAAATTCTGACTCATCAGTCTGCCGGAGACCGCGAGTTGCATCGAATCACAGAAAAATCAGAGCCTGTCCAAATAGGTGCTCATGCCTTTTTAGGGACCGATAGCGTAATTCTTTGTGGAACGAAGGTCAAGGACGGCGAAATTATTCCCGCAAAAAATGTAGTCCGGTCTTCTTCCTGAGGTTTCATTTCTAATCGACTTCAGCTCTTATTCAATTTTCTTTTCATTTTTATACATATTAGATAAAAATAAATATGTTATTCTCCAAAATAGGCAGTACAGCCCTGCTTGGCCGGAATACATTTGTATAAAAAATTATTATGAGCAATTTAAGTAAAATTTCCGCAATCTTATTGTTGGTCCAAATCATAAGTTATGGTCAGTCCCCTATCCTTAAACAATCCATTGGCATGTCTGGTACTAATGGATCTGCATCCAAGTCTTTAGTCTATTCTAATCCTGATCAATGGTTAAAAACAATATCCATCAACTACACCAGAAATCTTTCTCGTAGAGTCGAGGCCGGGTTTGCTTTTAATGTCGAACTCAATCCAACAAAGAAAATATTTAAACAAAAAATAGACAAAACGGTAGATGAACTAATATATGAAGATGCAACTTATTTTTTCCTTATACCAATCTCTTCTGCTTCGCAACCATCAAAATCCCGATATGAGTCTTCTGATATCAGCATCAGATCCTACCTGTCATCAGATTGGTTAATAAAGTTCAGTATCCAAGAATCTAAGAGGCTCAAATTGAATACCGGACTTGAACTCGGAAGGCTAAATTACACACTAAGTGAAGAGAAATTTATTGGATCAATAGTGCATGATCATTCATCCCATTTTGACCTATTATTCCCACTTATATTTTCCTCGACCGACGTATATCATGCAAAAGGAACAATAAAACAAAGCATAAAAAACTCTCACTTTGCGGTGAGTAAATTTATTCTCGGCCTGAGTTATGAGTACAAGATAAAAGACATGCCTATAACATTTGGAATAGGGACGCAAGCTCGTTTTGGTTTAGGGTTAAAAAAAGAAATTAAAAACTTATTTTCTAAGACATCATTCCAAACCAATTTCCAGATCTCCTATTTATTCTGATAAGTAGAGTAGGTAAGAAATAAAACCAAATCTATTTCCAATTCTATGCAAAATCGAACATCGGATTTTCCATACAGCACCGGATATAAAAATTCTATAAAAACTCTTCTTTAAACCAAATTCATTTTCTAATCATATTAGTCGCAGGAATTTGGTTTAAAGATTTTTAGAATAATCGCGGGCCTTTTCTAAATCTTCTATTGTATCAATACCAAAATTAGATTCCGAGGTTTCACAAGCAAAAATAGAGAAAGAGTTTTCCAACCACCTCAATTGTTCCAGTGATTCAACTAATTCAAGTGGAGAGGATTTTAGTTGTGAAATTTCTAAAAGAGTGTTTTTACGATAGGCGTACATTCCAACATGTCTATAATATTCATGCGTGGAGAACCATTGCGAAGGTTCTGAATTGCGCACATATGGAATTGCACTTCTAGAAAAATAGAGAACTCTATGATCACTTGCTTTGACCAATTTTACAACGGAAGGATTAAACAGCTCTTCCGAACTTTTTATCTTTTGATATTGGGTGGCAATTTGAATTTCGGGATTTTGTAAGATAAATTCTGCCAATTGATCAATCTGAACAGGAATAATAAACGGCTCATCACCTTGAATATTGATTACCCAATCGGTATCCAAGGCCGAAGCCAATTCTGCACACCTGTCGGTTCCGCTTTGATGACTCAGAGAGCTCATAGCCACAGTTGTACAAAAGGCTTTGCAATGATCAAAAACACGCTCAGAGTCTGTTGCGATCCAAACCTCATCCAAGTTTTGAGCCAGTTTAGTTTGCTCATAAACCCTCTGAATCATTGATTTTCCACCTATATCTGCCAGAACCTTTTCTGGCAACCTGCTGCTTCCCAATCTCGCCGGTATAATTCCTATAATTTTCATATTTTGAAATTGATAAAACCTAATTTCAATTAATATTCGGGAAAATGTAAGAAACACTTTCCGATTCTTATCCGAAGGCAATATTACTATAATTCCATTGTCGGAGTCTATTTATCTCCATAAAATTTTACCCGGATATTGGATAGTTGTTCATGAAAATCTCCGGCAATCAAATGCAGTTTCAAAGAACAAACAGTATTAGCAGGAATTCCCTCAATCGTAAAATCAAACGAGCCTTTATGCCACAAATTTAACTTCTCCTCATAGAATTGAATCAAACTATGCTCACTATAAATGTAATTTTCACCTGTTGCAGCATTAACCACGGTCAGCAAAATCCGAGACTTGCTTCTCCTGTAAAAATCATTCTCCAATTGCAACTGCACAAATTTTACTTGGTCAATAGATAGACTGTCATTGAACGTATGCTCAAATAACAAAGTGGTACTTTTCTTAGGAAAAATATCATCCATTATGTTTTTTTCATAGAGCATTTTAAATTGATTTGTATCTTTCTTGCTTTTCCATACCAATCCAATAAATTCTCTTGAAGTTTCACAAAATACGCTCCAGTACTTTTTTTTATCCATTTCACCCCAGTGAAGAATATATTGTTTATATTGGTATGTTTGAATAACATTTAGGACTACAAATGGAATACAACAAATCATTATAAAGCTGCGGAGCTTTCCTTTGAGGCTGTTAACGAACAAGCCTAAAGGGATCATGAAAATAATTAAATAATCTACATAAGCCCTTAAGCCAAAACTAGCGCCATAATACCAGCTCCACCATGAAGATAATACATAGGTTAAAAGGCTAAAAAAAAGTGTCCATGTAATAAAAGAATAAAATGATACTTTAACCAGCAACCACAAGACACACAACATCGATACCAGAAGCAAAGGAGTATAAACAAACAAGCCCTTTCTATAACTAAATAAAATGCTATAAAAATGCGGACTTAATAAATTAAAATGCTCCTCCGGGTACGAGTCAACTGCCACCGACTTGGTTTGTAAAAACCAAACCAATGGTAAAATCGAAGCCATTGACAAAAAAATAAAGCTTGAACTTAAAGACAGCTTCCAATTTTTAATCAATGACAGCATCTTATTTGCAAAATCTGAAAATGAACTCAATAAAAAAGGGATAAAAAAAAAGATGATTAGGTTAGGAGGTCTGCACAAAAAGACCAAGCCTAAAATCCCCGATGCAAAAAACAAATAACGACTTTCATTTCTGTCGAAGTAAATTTTTAGACAATACAAAAACAAGAGTAAAGATAGCAATGAATATAAATGACTAAACGCCATATCAAAATAGGTATAATGCATCAATGGTGTAGCAAACACTATTAGGGCTTGACACAACAAGATCACAGAGTCATCAATTTGATAAAGTTTTAAAAATTTTTTTAAAAAATAAATGATCCAAAATAAATAAAAGAGGGCGCAATAATAAATTGATTTCTGAAACGGCATGGAAAAACCATCCACTGGATCTCCATTCAGATAAGCATAAACCATTGCTCCAATAAAAAATGGCAATTCGAAGATTGCTACCCCTACAGGATATTTGTTGACCTTATAAGAATTATTATAATCCGAATAATTTCCTGCCGCAATTATTCTATGATACTTTGATGAGTCTTTGGTATAAGGTGAATTGTACCTGATTAAATCATGATGAATAAATAGAGAAGGAAGATAATCATAATAACCAGCTCCGTCGGATTTTATTGTAATGTCAATTTTACCAAAAAAAACGTTGACCAATAAAATTAAACCCAAAATGATAAGTATTTCATTTCTGATCTTAGTTGTCCAAGTGAGTACCGTTCTCATTACTATTCAGTTTATTTGATTTTTATCTCTTTTTATTCGACAAGATAAAAATATTAAATCAATTAAACTCCATTTAAATTGGGTATTCTCTTTTAAAACAACAAAGAGATGGCAATAATCTTACTTAGCCAATAGCTGACGATTCTGAATAGAAATTTGCGTGAGCCGGCTGGAGGATTTAGTGCGAAGCACCGAGCGATAGCGAGTCCGTAAGACGGCGACCCGAAGGGGCACGCCCACAGCCTTCTTCTAGACTAAAAAAGATTCTACATCGTGATACTCCAATCCAAACGCATTGGCTACACCCTGATAAACAACCTTGCCTTGGATGACATTTAAGCCTAACTTAAGAGACTTGTTTTCTTGACAGGCCTTTTTCCATCCCTTATCGGCCAATTGGATTGCATATGGCAGGGTGGCGTTGGTAAGCGCAACTGTACTTGTATAAGGCACTGCGCCGGGCATATTGGCTACACAATAATGAACAACATCATCCACAATGTAAATGGGATCGTCGTGAGTAGTTGGTTTGCTTGTTTCTATACATCCGCCTTGGTCTATGGCAACGTCCACGAGAACCGTTCCGGCTTGCATGGTCTTGAGCATATCTCTGGTTACAAGACTCGGAGCCTTCGCTCCGGGGATCAGCACAGCACCGACAATGAGATCGTGAGTTTTTACTAATTGTCTTATTGTCAACTCGTTAGAGAACATGGTAGTCACGTTGGGAGGCATGACATCTGCCAGATATCGCAATCTATTGAGGCTTACGTCCAACAAAGTTACTTGAGCACCCAGACCGGCAGCCATTTTAGCTGCTTGCGTCCCCACTATTCCACCTCCAAGTACAAGCACTTTAGCCGGTGGAACTCCAGGAACTCCACCCAATAGGATTCCTTTGCCTTTTTGAGGCTTCTCCAAAAACTTGGCCCCTTCCTGAATGGCCATTCTTCCGGCCACCTCTGACATTGGAATAAGCAAAGGCAAACTTCTATCCGGCAGCTCTACAGTCTCATACGCCAGACAGATGGATTGATTGGCTATCATCGCCTTGGTCAGCGGCTCATAGGAAGCAAAATGAAAATATGTAAACAGAAGTTGATTCGGTTTGATCAAGGAATATTCTGAGGCAATGGGTTCTTTGACTTTGATAATCATTTCGGCAATGGCATAAGTCTGCTCTATGGTTTCCAAAACCTGAGCCCCTGCTGCAACATAGTCTGCATCTGTAAATCCACTGCCTACTCCGGCTGTACTTTGAACATAAACTTTGTGATTTCTCTTTACCAGCTCCAAAGCGCCCGCCGGTGTTAGGGCAACTCTGTTTTCGTTGGATTTAATCTCTTTTGGAACTCCTATAATCATATTGATTGCGTCTTGTTGTGAGAGCACAAAAGTACAAAGAAAGCAACGAACTAAAGTAAAAATTAAACTGAATTAGGATTTGAAATCTGCCTTATAGGATGGAAATAAAATAAAGCTCTCAAAAGAAATTTTGAATAGGATGAGTTTTAGGCTGTGCCCCTGCATTCTGCAGGGTCGGGCTATACGCTGCAAGTCCTCAGTCGCCTTGCTCCTTCCGGTCTTTCCGCTGCTATCCCTCACAGGAAAACAAGCTCCGATACCGCCTAAAAAAAAGATAGCCCGTATGCGTTATACGGGCAAATCTTCATTTAATAACCAAAACTCAAAACTCAGTTAGCATGTATCCAATAACCATGCCAAAAAAAGGATGGAATTTACATTTTTAGATGAAGAAATGCTAAGAAATTGAAAATCAGTAGTTTAATTTTTTAACTTAGGATTATTCTCGGGGTTACCTATATTTATAGACTTCGATTTAAGGATAACCGGCCTTTTTAGGAAGGTATAATCAGACAATATGAGGGATTTCATGTCCTCTTCTGAGAGAGCTTTATCCTTCAATCCCATTTTTTTATAGTTCTGGGCATATTTTGAGAAAAGAGCAGCATAACTTCCGGCCAAATCCTTCATTTCTTCCAATTCGGCTTCAGTAATAGGCTGATCCTTGATATTAATCATTTGGCAAGTGTGGGTATTGAGACTTGCCAAGACTTTTTTGCAAGTGCCGCAATGAGGCAAATAATAGATGCGAGTTTTAGCCATTTTGAAATTGAATTAAACTTAATAACCGACATCGAATCTGAATGGTTCAAGTCGGAATAACGGCACAGGATGAAGATTTCGATGGATTTGGTTCAGAAAGTCATAACTTTGATTTTTTATATTGTATGCAAGCCAATTGGATAAGAAATCAGGATGGATCTATCTATCATCTTGCTCTTCATCAAGAGCAACTGGCCGAAATTATAATTACCGTCGGAGATCCTGAGCGTGTAGAAAAAGTGAGCCGGTATTTTGATTCCATAGAGCATCGTTCTGCAAATAGGGAATTCGTTTGTCATACCGGAACCCTCCAATCAAAACGATTGAGTGTGCTATCGACGGGCATAGGAACAGATAACATCGATATCGTTATGAATGAAGTAGATGCTCTGTATAATGTAGATCTGGCAACGGGACTGGAGAAAGCTAAAAAGACTGTTTTGCACTGGATTCGTTTGGGAACAAGTGGAGCAATACAAGAAGAAATCCCTTTGGATAGTTTTCTCTTGACAGACTCAAGTGTCGGGATAGAAAGTTTGGCTGAATTTTATCTGCACCAAAATGAAAAAATCGAATTTATCAATGGCAAACAGTATCCTGTATTTAGAGCAAGCGCAGGATTACTTAGTCACTTTAGCAAGCATCCTAATGCCATCCTAGGAAACACCATTACTGCTCCGGGCTTCTACGCTCCGCAAGGCAGAATGACCAGGCTTACACCGGCGATTCCAAATTTACTGCATGAGTTTTCTCAATGGAAATGCCCCACCGGAAAATGGACCAATCTCGAAATGGAAACATCAGGAATTTATGGAATGAGCAGCTTGATGGGCCATCAACACCTGTCTATAAGTGCTATTGTGGCAAACAGAATAAGCAATCGGTTCAGTTCAACTGCCGAGGCCACCATAGATGGATTGATTCAATATGCTTTACAAAAAATAGTTACTCTTGAAGAATAGTATAGTTGAGCCATCAATGCAATTCTAATTTCATCAAAAGATCTTGTTGGAGTTCGCTACCTAATAGAAACGAATGTTGTCCAAACTCAATGAATCCGTTGCGCTGATAAAAAGCTATTGCTTTCAAGTTCTTTTCCCAAACTCCCAACCAAATGTATCGCATAGCCTTAGATCTTGCCATTTCAATTGCTTGGTTCAGCAAAAAAGTTCCCAACTGTCGATTTTGATACTCTTGCAAAATATAAATCCTTTCGATCTCCATTCCATCCGACTCTTTAAATTCTATTTGAGATTCATTGAAATTGAGTTTCATGTAACCCAATAGAATATCATCTGTTTCGAAAAAATAAAATTCCGAATTAGGATCTTCAAGTTCTTGCTTTAGCTTTTCTTCTGAAAAAGCCGCATTTAAATAATGCTGCATGTTTGCTTCACTATTGAGAGAGGCAAACGATGAAAAGAATGTTTCTCTACTGATGGCCACCAGTGCTTGAATCTTAGAACTATTAACTTTTGAGCAATGCAACATGGCCTTCATATAAAATATTCTGAAAAAGCGATATATTTGATTGAACTAAACAAGCTAAAGTTAAAGGAAGTGAAGTATTTCTGTTGACATTCCTTTTAGCCAACACAAGTAATTCATTAAGAATTTATAATAATGATATGTCTAAGTTATTTATAGCAAACTTCTTTGACAGCACGGATCACTTTGGCTGGATTGGGCAAATATTCTTGCACCATTGTCGGAGCATATCCTAAGGATACATCTGCAGAGTTTACGCGCACCACAGGAGCATCTAAAAAATCAAATGCTTCTTTTTGAATTTTATAAGCGATCTCTGAAGAAATTCCTGCAAATGGCCAGGACTCATCGACTACGACCAAGCGATTGGTTTTCTTAACTGACCGAATGATGGTTTCATAGTCGAGAGGCCTGATGGTTCTCAGGTCTATGACCTCGGCAGAAATCCCCTCTTTTTCAAGCTCAATGGCTGCTGTTTTGACGACTTCCATCATTTTATTATACGACACGATGGTCACATCAGTACCTTCCTTTCTTATTGCAGCCTGTCCAATTGGCACAAGGTATTCTGTATCCGGCACCTCGCCTGTAAGACCGTACAGCAGCTCCGATTCCATCATACAAACGGGATCATTATCCCTTATGGCCGACTTTATAAGCCCTTTGGCATCATAAGGATCTATACAGGAGATTATTTTTAAGCCGGGACAATTTCCAAGCCATGATTCAAAAGTTTGGCTGTGTTGTTGAGCCAATTGTCCGGCTGCTCCGGTAGGCCCTCTAAAAAGGATTGGACAGCCAAATTCGCCCGCAGACTGGGACAGAGTTTTGGCCGCATTATTGACAATCTGATCAAAAGCCAAAACAGCAAAATTCCATGTCATAAACTCCACAATAGGTCTAAGTCCATTCATTGCCGCCCCTACTCCTATCCCTGCAAATCCAAGCTCGGCAATTGGAGTGTCGATCACCCTCCTTGGTCCAAATTCATCCAACATCCCCTTGCTTACCTTGTAGGCACCATTATATTCGGCAACTTCTTCACCCATCAAAAAGACGGTTTCATCTCTTCTCATCTCCTCACTCATCCCCTCGCGTAAAGCATCTCTCAAGCTGATAATTCTGCTCATGGTTTTCTAATTGATGCGCAAAACTAATGATTTTTTATCAAACAATCCTTTTGCTTCTCAAACTTCACAGGATCTTAATGCTGTTTTATAGAATAACCATTGGCTGCAAAAGAGGCAGAAAATTGTTATTCAGTGACAGCTCAGAATAAGCATTCAATTGCAAACTTTAGTCTGATTCGAAACCTACAATACTATCATTAGTCATTTAACTTTAGGATCACAAACAAATAAAGTTTAGTTAATGCTCTAAATTCATATCATATTTTTTGCACCTATAACTTTGCATTTAAATTTAGTTGATGAGAAAAATTGAAATTGCTGTGCTCAGCGATTTACACATTGGCATCTATGGTTGCCAACATACGCAGATCCTAAGCTACCTAAAATCAATAGATCCAAATATCCTGATTCTAAATGGTGATATAATTGATATTTGGAATTACAACAAATACTCATTCTCTAAAAATCACATTAAAATAGTAAGATACTTTCTTGAAATGATTGATCGAGGAACAACCATTTACTATATTACCGGAAACCATGATGAAGCATTAAGAAAAATTAGCGGCATCAATCTGTCCAACTTACACATCTTGGACCATTTGGTAATTGATGTAGATGGAAAAAAAACTTGGATATTTCATGGGGATGTATTTGATGCAACTACAAAAGGTTGGTCAAAAATAATTGCAAAACTTGGAGGTAAAGGATATGATATTTTGATTTTTATCAATAAAATGATTAATGATGGACTGCAAATGATAGGTAGAGAAAAAATTTCACTGTCCAAAAAAATAAAAAACAGTATAAAGTCTGCTGTTAAATGGATTACCAACTTTGAAAACACGGCCATCGAATTGGCTAAAGATCAGGAATTTGATTTCGTAATCTGCGGACATATTCATCAACCTAAAATTAAACCGATAACACACGATAAAAAACTACTGGTCTATATGAACAGTGGCGATTGGGTAGAAAATTGTACAGGTTTGGAATATAACAAAGGAGTCTGGAAACTCGTCCAAATTAAAAACTCAAAACTTGAAACTCTAGATGAGTTCCATTCATCAGATGGAGAGGACAGTTTTCAAAATAACATACTCTCCAGGGAATACAAGTTCAATCGAAATACTACAAAAGAAAGGGAGATGGTCTATTACTTATCACTCAAAAACTAATCCAATTTCATGAAGATTTTATATGCTATCCAAGCTACAGGTAATGGTCATATAAGCCGAGCCAAACAAATAATCCCGATACTTAAAGAATATAGTTCGCTGGATTTGTTTCTTAGTGGCGACAATTACTCTTTGTCACTTGGGCATGAAGTGCGATATCAGTCCAAAGGGGTTAGTTTGCGTTGGAAGCAATGTGGCAAACTAGATTACTTAGAATCGATGAAATGCATTAAAGCCGGAAGAGTTTACAAAGAGATAAAAGATTTGCCTGTAGAGCAATACGATTTGGTGCTGAATGATTTTGAATTCATCTCAGCCAGAGCCTGCAGAAGAAAGAACATTCCGATAATTCATTTTGGTCATCAGGCCAGTTTTAGATCAAAAAAAACACCAAGACCAAAAAACAAAAGTTGGATTGGTGAAACCATATTGACCCGCTACGCCCCAATTGAAAAGACTATAGGCCTTCATTTTAAATCTTATGACAATGGAATTTATCCACCGATTATAAGACAAGATATATCCGAGGCAGAATCAAAAAACCACGGTCATATTACAATTTATTTGCCCGGTTATCATCTTGATTGTTTTAAACCTTTGACAAGAACATTTAATCATATAGATTTTCATATTTTTTCTCCTTATGTTCAGTCTGCCTACAAGGCCGATAACGTAAGTTTTTTTTGTGCCAGTACAAAAGAATTTGCAGAGAGCTTAGTTCATTCAGATGGAATTATCTGTGGCGCAGGATTTGAAACTCCTGCAGAAGCGTTGTTTCTAAGAAAAAAAATTATAGCTATCCCAATAAAGGGCCACTATGAACAAGAATGCAATGCAGCTGCTTTATCTTTGTTAGGTGTAAAAATAGCCTCCAGATTGGAAGACATAAGCCCAATGGAGCTCAACTCCTGGCTAAATCAAAACCACTCTATTGAAAAAATACACAGTTTAAATATCAGACAAATTCTTGTGCATTGCATTGAACAAGGATTTCAAAACAATTAGTACTCAAATCCAACCAGTTCAATAGTTCGCTTTTTGATTGGCTCTACAGCGTATCAAAATCGCAATGCAGAGGCTTAGCATATCTCCGGTTTGAGCCTTGGAGTGTCTAACAAAATTTTCAAAGAAAAATGAGCCGTTTACTTTTTTCCTCTGTAATTATTTTGGAGAATAGGCAAAATAAAAACAGCCGACATTGAATTATTGAAATTTTTAGCTTTTACTTTTTTACAAGATTCATTCTTTTTGCAAAGTTTAGTTTTTTGGTTAGTGAGAACGGTTAGAGATACTCGTCGTACCAATCTCGACGAAAGCCTAATATAAAACATTTTTTTACCAAAAGCCAAGAGTGAACAATAAATCTTTAGCGGTATGGAGAGTATCTCTTGTTATGAGAGGTCTTTTCACTTTTGATCCAAGCGATTCATAGGATTTTGTCGAAAATCCCATTTTGATTCAATAAATATTGTTTTAGGAGTTTCCTTATAAATAATTCCAAAATTTTTAAAAGGAAATATTCTAAATTGTGATAAATCTGTTTTTCTTCCAATTTTTGGGTATAATGAAATTATTTCAATTCGCTTTTCAAATTCACTAAAAAGCCATGAAGAATACTTTACACTATCATTTCTATCGATATAAAATTAGAGAATATTTTCAAGTCCAGTTATTGATGTCTTAGTCCAAATTACTTGCTTTTTAGCCATGTTTTAAAATGTTGCATAGTTTTATCATGAGAGACCAACCTGCCGCCCTCAATATCCAATTCAGATTCTGCAATTGATGCTTTAATTTCATTGCTAAGAATTATTGGTTCTTGATCCTCATTTCTTAAGCTTAGAATTATCTCTTCCAGTGCCTTAAGAAAGTTATCGTCTTCTATGGAAGCAATTTTTCCGATTAACCTGTCTTTCACTGAAATTGAACTCATTTTATTCTAAATTTATTACAAAGTTAAAACATCTATTACTTAGGTACAAGTTTTTTAAGATCTCTCATAACTCCGTAGGAATATTGATGCCATAAAGAAAAAATCTATACTGAGCAGTAATTCTCAAGAATGGCATCGATATTTTGTTGAATGAAGTTTGCCTAGTAGGAGGATCCATTGCCTGATTGGAAAACGCGTTATTTTTATCCTTAAGTTTAGGCACAGATTTTATCAAGCTTTGAGTCTTTTCAAAGATACATTGATGTTATCTATTAAGCAAGCACCTGGAGATTAATCTTATATTATTTTATTGTATAATAACTTTGTTTTTTAAAAAAATTGAACCGCTTACTCATTGGAATGAATTTTGTTCAACACTGCTTAAACCAATCTTTTCCTTGTTTCAGTTACACCCAAAAATAACATCAGACCCACAAGTGCAAGAGAGCAAATCAAAGAAATAGTTTCTCCAAGAAAGTGAGCTTTAGGTTTAAATTCGAATTTTATCTCATGTTTACCGGCAGGAACATTCATTCCTCTCAGAGCGTAATCCACTCGGATATGCTCTGCATTTTTTCCATCGATGGAAGAATACCATCCTTTGTTGGGTCCGTACCAAATTTCAGAAAATACTACGAATTGATCTGTTGGACTATCAAACGAGTAAGTACACGAATTTGCATCCATCGAATTAAGTTGAATTTGAGCTTGACCATCAAATTCTTTTTTGGACAATTGTGAAGCGAATTCTTGATGAACAATGGCTGTATTTCTGACATCCGTTTTGCCTATCTGATCAATTTCCTCATTTGAATTTGCTACTGTCTGAATGGATTTTACAGTCCAAGCATTACCACAGGCAGCAGGATTCATTATTGGCACTTCCTTTCCTTGTTCTCCTACAATAATATATTTTGTATTGAGCATATTCAGTGCATTCAATGATTGGAATCCTAAGGTCATTACCGAGTCCGACGCGCCGCCTTGAATGCTGTTTACAAGAGTGGAAAATTTTTGGATATCGCCTTGAAGTTGTCGGTCTATTAAATCCTGATATCTCTGAAATTTTGCTGCATGATTTCCGCCGATACTCCTGTGATAATAAGAGGTCAATGAAGTATTAAAAGTGTTGACAGACAAATCCAACACACGATGGTTGCTTTTATCTTCCAAAATTTTTGTATCTACAGGTCTTGGATTGAAAACAGATTTGGCCACATTTTTCTTAATGAATGTGTCCCATGATAAATAACGTGAGGAAATTCCTCCAAGATCAAATAAAATCAAAACACACATTGCGACCACCATCACTACAGGCTTTAGCCAGTCTTTTATATAAGCGTAAATCAAAATTCCTGCAATCAAAATAAAAGCCAAGCTTCTTAAACTATCCGCTCGCATTACACTGATACGGTCATCTATCAAAGCAGCCTGAGAAAATCCCTGCTGAACAATGTTGGCATCTCCCGTGCCTGTAAAATCAAAAAGACTCCCGGCTAAAAATGCCATAGCAAGACAAAAACCTCCTGTAATGCCCAATGCTATTTTCAACTTCTTCAACAATTCTTCCTTAGACCATTCGTTCGAGATCAAACTCTGCAATCCCATAATGCCTAAAATGGGAAAGAAAAAAGAAACTACAGACTGCATACTGCTTGGTGCTCTAAATTTATTGTACAGTGGAAAATAGTCAAAAAATATTCTGTTTAACCATTCCAAATTTTTTCCCATTGACAATGCAAAACCGAGAAGCGTTGCAATCAATAACCACCATCGGTAATAATTTTGAATCAATAAAAATCCAAACACAAATAAAAATAAGGCAATGGCTCCAATATAAAATGGACCGCCGGTAAAAGGCAGTGGTCCCCAATACAAAGGAGCGCGAAAATCTTTTGGCAGTTGATAACCTTTCTTTCGCAAATCTTTGGCTAAGGCAGAGCCGCTGTCTAATTTTTCTCCGCCTCCGCCGCCTGCCATTCGCGGTATAAAAGAAGCCATAACATCTACCAAGCCGTTGCTCCATGCCATGGCGTAATTCCACTCCAGCCCTTCCACTTCAGAAGAAGATGCCGGTCCTTCTTTTGATTCGGAAGTGAGAATTGGTTTTCCTCGCATTGTATCTTCTGAATACTCATAAGTGGTCCACAACATAGAAGCAGAAGCTCCTAGCGCCAAAACTCCTGCCATGATCAACATCCCTGAAGTTTTGAAGAACTCTACTATTTTATTTTTTTGTATAAACTCTATCAATATGAAAATTCCCAATGGCGCCATCAATAAAAATGCATAGTAACTCATTTGAACGTGGTTGTTCATTAAATTAAAAGCGAGTCCAAATCCGAACAACAAAACGCCCAACATTCTATTGCCTTTGAAAGCTTGAATGACACCGGCAAGAATAATTCCTGTAAAAGAAATGACTAAAATTTTTGTGTTATGTCCGGCTTCAAACAATAAAAAATTACTGCACACATATGCAGAACTTAATGAACCCAATATGGCCAACCAAGATTGCATGCCCAGTGCCAAATAAAATATATAAGCACAAATGCTGAACAACAAGAAAAAGTAAATGGGTCCTGAAGTAAATAAGGCAAGTGCATTCTGAACATATACCAAATAATTTGATCTTGCCGGAGACATAATTTGATAGGTTGGCATTCCACCAAACATCATATTATTCCATAGAGCTGGTTTTCCTGTTGACTTTTGATATTCCATCGACTCATGAGAAGCCGCTTCCCAAATATTGGTATCACTTTGGCTGATTACTTTACCTTGTAAATGTGGATAAAAGTAAATGACAGAAATCAAAATAAAAATGGCAATTGCCGTCAAATGGGGCAATAAAGATTTAATGAAGTTTTGGTTCATATTAGAAAAAATAATTATACAAAAATAATAAGATTGCTCAGAGTACCAAAGAAATTTTTAAGCTCTTATCTATAAATATTTTAAATATTATACTTATTTATAATGTTTAGATATTGGGCATATCTTCCTTTGGTTTCCTCATTTAGAAATAATCGCACCAGCTTCAATTTATCTTTAAGAAGTGATGATGCATACAAAGAGAATTGCAGGATAATAAAAGCTCCGAGTCCGAACCAAAAATTACAGATGCTTGTAAAAGAAATAAGCACAAGAGTTGATATCAAAAGATGATATACCATATTTGCTGCAACAGAAATGGGAGGAACAAATTCCTTATGTTTTATTTTTCTGCTCACAGCTTTATGGATGAGATAAAACACCGGAATTAATACTATGATAGACGGTATGCTGACTACAAAATAAAACAATAACAAAATAAGATGTAGTGCAACACTCCTTGTTGCAAACCGATCTGCAAAAAAAGATTTTTGCCCTTGGTGATACAGTTTTAAGTCTTGGGTCAAAAGTGTTCTTTCTTCTGCATCTTGATTTTGTTCCAAAATAGAATTTATTTTTTCAGAACAATGAGCTTTATGTTTGGACTCCACAATGGAAACGAGATGATCTAAATGAATCCTTGGCTCGGTCTCTCTATAATCAAAATGCTGTGTGCGAAGCATATAAGCAAATTGGTCTGTAAGTCTGGTAAGATGATCCGATTTGTCTTCCGCTTTTTTATAATATTGATCAACATCCAACAGTTCAGAGAATTTTAAGTACACATTGGATCTCCAAGAAAAGGCATCGGTATAATGAACACTGCAGCAAATGACTTTCAATCCGGAAATGTCGTTTTCTTCTTTGGCCCCGGTGACAAGTCTCGCCGCTCCTTTTTGGAGAGGTCTTAGGAAGGGAACATACAGAGTGCTGGCTTCAGGAAACAATAAAATTGCTTTTTCTTTTTTCAAAATTTCATACGAAATGGAAAAGCTGCTTTTATTTTTTTTCAAATTGGCTATCCCGTCTTTCATTCTGTAAATAGGAATTTGATGAGTGGCATCTAATATTGGCTTAAGCCATTTTTTTTCGAACAAATCTCCTCGTACAAGATAGTTTAATTCTCTGGGTTGGAAACAGGACAATAGACAGGCTTCCATAAAGGAATTAGGATGATTGGCAAGCAACAATAGCGGACCATCCTGAGGAATTTTTTCAACTCCGGAAACTTCAATTTTTTTGAAATAAAACTGTAGGGCTAGCCTGGTCCAAACTCTAAGTAATGGGTACAACATAAACGGACTGCGAAGATAAAAAAACTAAGGAAATTGACTCAAAATCCTTCTTAAACCCGCAAATGATATCCGGACAGTTCCTGTCTAAATCATCAGATTCGAACTGAAATACTTCTTAAAACGCCAGTAGGCGAACAAGCTTAAGCCCAATAAACAGGCTGCTGTGATGTAAACCTGAGGGGGAATGGGAACAGGATCTCCGGCAGCATAAGAATGTAAGCCTGACAAATAATAATTGACTCCATAATAAGTCATTATAACTGTTGCAAAACCAAAAAGCGTGGCTATGTTGTATGCAAACAAACCTCGCAAGGCAGGAATAAATCTCATATGAAGTATAAAAGCATAGACAAGAATTGTGACCAGTGCCCAGGTTTCTTTGGCATCCCAACCCCAATATCTGCCCCAGGATTCATTAGCCCAAACACCTCCTAAATAAGTTCCTATACTCACCATTATTAATCCGCCTGTGATCGTAATTTCGCTGATTATGGTAAGCTCTTTGAGAGTCCGTTCAATGTTCACTTTATTGGACTCCTTTGCAAAACAAATGAGAAGAAGGTTGATCATGCTGATCACAGCGCCCAACATTAAGAAACCATAAGAACCGGCCTCCAACGAAACATGGATTGTGAGCCAATAGGATTTAAGTACCGGAACCAAAGGTGTAATCTCGGGATCCATCCAACTCATATGGGCTACCAATAATATCGTTGCTGCCAAAATCAATCCTGCTACCAATCCACCTATTGAGTTCCGAGAAAATAATAGTGCTGCTAAAACTGTTGTCCATGCAATGTATATCATGCTTTCGTAACCATTGCTCCAAGGAGCATGTCCTGAAACGTACCAACGCATGGCCAAGGCAATAGTATGAAAAACAAAAAGGACTAACAAAACATAGAAAATGGCTTTCGTGATCTTCTCTCTATTCAAGCTATGAGAAATAACATGAAATAAAAACAAAATAAGACCGATCAATCCAAGCAAACCATAGATATTGCGCAGCCACGAAAATGCTGAAAGTTGATTTAACTTTATCTCTGTTGTCACTTTGGTATCGGAAGGCATAACAGTCCCACTGAATTCTTTCTGATGCTTTTTCAGCTGTTGAAGCAGTTCTATGCTTCCGGCATAGTTATTATCCTTTGCAGCATGTTGCAACTCAGTAAAAAAGCTTTTTACAAAATTAATTCTATACAATGTTAAATCATCTTTTACCTTGTCTAAATCGGAAATGGAGGCCCAGGTATTGTTCTGATCCTCCGGAATGGGAAATATTCTAAACAATCTACCCGAGAAAACCATGTTGGCAATATTCACTTTTTCATCCAATTTGATAACGGCTTTTTCCCACACGGTTTGGTCTTTCGGATTCATTTGTTGAGCCTGTCGAATGTCTTCTTTTAGCTTGTATTGGTTTTGTTCATCAAACAAATCAGAGTAGGCAGCAAGTGAAGATTTAAGTCCGAGTTTTTTTACCAGCTGCGGATGAGTCCCGATGTGGATCATAGGTACTTTTTCCCATTCTCCCGGATTCATCATCATAGAAAAGAAAACTTGCTCGGCATTGAGATTGCCCAATTTGGATTTCTTAGAAAGTTTTCTTAAAATTTCTTCTGCTTGGGTATTAAATGGTTTAAATCTGCCTTTGTGGTCTTGAACAACCAAAGAGGAAAGTTCTTTTGCAAATTCTTGGGAAATGGTGGCCTCTGTTTGTGCAACTAAAGATTCTGCATTACAGAATCCAATGACCAACAATATGAGTTGGAATCGACTTAATTTAGTTTTTAACTCAGAAAGTCTGGTATTCTTAGAGAAATAGATCAGTATCAGCCCGACAGTCAATAATGCATAACCCAAATAACTGATCCATGTGCCCCAAAAGTCATGATTCACGGAGAGATAAGTTCCTTTCTCATCGGGGTCATAGGAAGATTGAAAAAAACGATATCCGCCGTAGTTGAGAATATGGTTCATATAAATTCTATGATCTTCCTTGATAGAATTTTTTGAATCCAATAGAGTCACTTCACTGGCATAAGAGGATGGATTGTCTGTACCCGGATATTTTTCCAGAATAAAATCTCTCAATCCTAATTCGAAAGGTACAGTAATCATTTTCGATCCATACGAAATTTCACAACTTATAGTTCCATCATCAAAAACTTTCTCTTCTCCGAGTTCGCCTTTTCTGCCGATAACAAAAATCTCTTCTGTTTTTGTTTTTGATGCAACCGCCAGTTTGAGACCAACCATACTTTCATTTTTCACTTTTGGGCTTAGGCTAGCTGTAACCAACTTTGCCTTAGAAACAAATTGAGGGATCACAAAATTTTGAGTACCGTTACTGTATAGCGCTCTTGTTTTGATGGCATTGTATTGCAAGGCCGGTGCACTAAATTTTTCTTGAGTAGCCATCACAGTGACCTGAAAATCTACCGGTGGTTTTACAAACAAGCTATCGTTTTGAATTGAAAAATGGATGCTTCCCGGGATTTGATCCAAGCTAAAATTATAGTTAGTTCCATTTACAATTTTTGTTTCACCCTGTTGCAAATAGTATTCTTCTCTCCCCTCTTGCCCTGCAATCACCAGCTTGATTGTGGGAAGCCCCTGATCGTCATCCAATAGTTGAGTGGTGGGATTGGGTACAAATTCAAGAAGTCGAACTGACAGCTCTTCTTTTCCAATCTGATATACTTCATCAAATTTATTGAAGCCTAAAGAAGAAAAATAAACAGGCTCGTGGATGCGATATTTTTTTCCATCTTTGATAAAGCGAAGATTTAAATAAGTTTCTGAAGATGAAAATTGATTTTGACTGCTGCCTTCACGAATGTGCATCATGCCTTCATATCCAAAATATCTTGTAACCGCTGCCCCCAACAAAATAATGAGTATCGAACTATGGAACAGCAATGAAGCCCATTTTTTGTTCTGCGCCAAACGAAAAACGATGATGTTGTTTACTATACTTCCGGCAAATAAAAATAATAGAATCTCAAACCACCTTGATCTAAAAATCAATTCTTGAGCAGAACTGGTACCAAAATCATTTTCAATAAATGTTGCAGCTCCTATTGAAACTGCAAAGATCAACATGTACAAAACTCCCGCTCTTGTTGAAAACAATTTTGAAATAATCAAATGCACTATCGAATTCATTTTTGAAATAAGTTCATTCAGCTTCATGTTTTGACCGGAATCTTTTTAATGATTTCTAACTGACTTTATACAAAGCCCGTTACTATTAATTTTTAATTAAGGTAGCGTCCTCCAAAATAACATTGTATCGATACCCTGAACCAAAATCTTTATTCAAACTCAGCATGCCTTCGAAACTTGCATGATCTCCTACCTTGATATTTTCCTGACTGGTAATCGTAAGATCAAGGATCTTTCCCTTTGTATTTTTAGCTTGGATGTGATACCAATTTCTATTCATGATTTGGTAATTGGCTTTTACGATTTCACCGTGAACTTTGATATTCTTTTGATTGTATTTTTTTGTGTCTTCAAACAGTGTGAGCAATGAGATAAAACTTGGATCATTGGTTATTGATTCATCGTGTTGATGATTATGCGATGCAGGCTCACTTTCTTCAGATGCAGTATTTGAGTTGAGTTGTCCTCCGGGATGTTGATCTGCACTTACAAAATTGGATACAAGTAAAAGCTGAGGGAAGGTCCGCTGAAATTCCTGACTATAAAAATCTGTTTTCTTCAACCCATTTCGAAAGTAATATTCTTTACCAACTTTGACCTCTTGTTTTGATACAGCGATCCAAAAGGTATCCTTATCTTCTTGTACTTTTATGTATGTATATTTAGATGTATTGAGAACTTCTCTTGCTATAACTTGATGCATATCTGCAATTCCGGCAGGCTCCGAATTCAGTGAATTTTGTTCTATTTGAGTGGATGAAGCTGTGGGCTCGGTCTCTTCCTCTATTACTTTTGTTTTTTGTTTACAAGATAAAATTAGAATGATAGACAAGAAAAACAAACTTGCGTAATTCCAATTTTTAGCTCGGAGGAAATTCATACTGAAGTTCATTATTTTTGTTTTTTAGAAGAAAATCTTTGATTGAATGTAATAAAATACCTCTGTGAGTGAACATAATCATTCCAATTGGCCTCATGATTTATGAAAATCATTCTTTTGGAAGGTAAAATTATGCTCAATGTCATGTTAACAATATCTTGTCTGGAATTGTTCTCAGCGTAACTGTATTGAGAATTCATCCAACGGTACTGAACTTCTCCGTTGAGTTTGCCTTGTAAAAAATCTTTGTTTACTCTTAATCCAAAAATAGTTCCGCTGATAAATTCTGTATTCAATTGATTGGCCTGAAACGATAGATTGATCTTTTGGGTGCTGATGTTGCTCACATTGAACAATAGCAGAACATTTCTACTTACCAACCTATTGGCCTGATATCGAAGAAAAGCTGTGGAGTTGACACTCCAATATTTCTTTGCTCTGTAGCTAAGATTAAGCCTGAGACCCTGCCTTGTTTCTTGGGCAATCAATTGATCCAAAATAGTATTGTAGGTTTCGTACAGGATAATATTTCTTCTGTTGTCATAGGAACATTGAGCTGTCCAGTGTGAGTTAATCCTGTATCTCAAATTGGCATACAAAGAAGTAAGCCGAGGTTTATACGAGATGGTATCATTCCATTTGCTGTACATATCTATTTCTACAGATGCAAAGGCATAAAGAGATTTGAACAGTTGATCTGTCCATTGTCCATAGGCAAATCTTCTGTCTGTTTTTCCGTGATTGTTTTGTTGCATCCACGCCACAGAAAATTGTCTGTCGAATCCCGGTTTTTGAAATGAAATATAACTGCCCCACTGAAAGTAATTGATATTGTAGGAAAAATTGATATGATCCGGTCGAGATCCCAATAAAATTCCATAACTGAAATGATTCCATCTATGATCAATTTGAAGGCCGTCCACAGGACCGATACTTGAGATGGCGATATTGTTTTTACGACCAAGGTTCAATTGAAGTTGATATGGAAGTTTGTAATTAAAAAATAAAGAATAAATTTGAGTTTCGTCGAAAACAGTTTTATTGAGAAGATCAATTCCGTATCGATGTCTGTAGGTAAGATAAGAATCGAATGACAAATTTGAATTCTTGATATGGTTAATGGAAAAAGAATTGGAGATTCTGAGTCCACTGTATTTGCTGTTGAACGGTTGATTGAGGTCGCCGGAAAAAGAAATAGAGAGTCTTCCCAGGTAAGATTCTTTCAAAAGAGTTTTGGCATTGTTGGAATCTATTTTCGTCAAAGTCTGAGTTGAATCTGAGTGAGAAGTTGGCGAAGAAGCAGTATCGATGGACCGAACAGCAGGAGGAGTAGAAATTTTAGCTTGTTTTTTTGAAAAGAAAATGGCTTGATTGAGTTGAAAACTCTGCTGTCCGATAGAGGTACAAACACAGGATGTAGAGGAGCGCTGAAGGACTGTGAGACAAGGAGGCTGAGTTCCATCTGCAGAACAGTGCAAGCTATCTCCAACTTCTATCCCTGCGGTGGATGAAAATCTTACATAAATATGATTTGCATTTTGATACGTTATTTTTCCTTCGATCTTGTTTTCTTGAGCTTGAACATTGAAAAAAAACAAGCATAAGAAAAAAATAATTTTTGTGGAGAAAAGCCCAAATCGTTTTGCCTGAGCTGCCGGAATGGCGCTCCTGAAAGGAGCGGTGCGAAGCACGGAGCAAAGCGAACCCATGCAGGGAGCGACCCGAAATGAAATGAAGGGGCAGGCCCTCAAAAAAATAAAGAGCAAATCAAATTTTGGGAGAGGATTTCCATTACTTTTTTCCATCCGGATGACATTGTAAGCAGGCGTTACTGTTGTATTGATAACCGGAAACGCCGGAATGTTCCTGATTGGTGGTGTTTTGTTGATGGCAGGTAAGACAGGTGAAGACAGCATAGTTGGAAGGGTTGGAGTGACACTGAGAGCAGGTAGTCCACTCGTCCTTATGTTTTCCGCTGTAGATAGGAAAGTACATTCCGTCATGATCAAAAGTAGAAGGAGACCATGCGTTTTCCGTATGGCAATTGGCGCAGGTAGTCGGGAACTGAGCCGATTGATGATTAGGATTTTGAGCCTGATTGTAGTCGGACTGGTGACAGCCTACGCAGGTATTGGGTGTATTGTTATAATTTCCGTTATGGCATTGGGCGCAGTTGTTTTTTATGGCAAGATGTGCTCCACGCAAGACGTAAAACTGATCATGAATATCAAACGATGCAGGCATCCAATCCGGTGCGGTAGAATGACATGAGGCGCAGTCATTGGATAAATTCAAGTTAATATGATTTGGATTTTTTGAATTATTATAATCTGTCTGATGACAATCTGCGCAAAGGGTGGAAGTGTTTTGATACCCGTTTTTGTGACACTCCAAGCAATTCACTGTAATGTGTGCGCCGGTCAATGGGAAGTTGGAATTGTTATGATTGAACGCACCCATTTTCATTCCTGTTGGATGACAGGCCAAACAGGCATTGTCTTGATAAATATAACCGCCAATTCCTGCATGATCGTTGTTGGTCTCCGGATTAAGATGGCAATTAACGCAGGTAAATTGCTTGAAATTGCTTGGATTGTTATGACAGTCTTTGCAAGCAGACCATACCGGCTTGTGCGGGCCGGAATAGATAGGAAAATACATGGCGTCATGTGGAAAAGTAGATGGAGTCCATGAGGATTCTGAATGACAGGAGGCGCAGTCGTTAGAAAACTGAGCCAATTTGTGATCGGGATCTACTGCTTGATCGTAATTTTTTTGGTGACAGCCAACGCAGGTATTCGGAGTATTTTTATAGTTTCCATTATGACATTGGACACAGTTGTTTGCAATGGCTTTGTGAGCTCCTTTGAGCACATAAAATTGGTCATGAACATCAAACTTGGCCGGCATCCAATCCGGAGCGGTAGTATGGCAAACGGCACAGTCATTAGAAAGTCCGAGCTTGCGATGATCGGGATTGGTTGATCCATCAAAATTGGATTGGTGACAGGCTTTACATTCTGTTGGTGTGCCCTTGTATCCTGTTTTATGACAGTCAGTACAATTGACTCCGATATGAGCTCCGGTCAGTGGAAACTGAGTGGAATTATGATCGAAAGGCATGCTTGCATCTCCGGTAGGATGACAGGCAAGGCAGGCATTATCTTGATATAGATATCCACCTACCGATTTATGTTCATCTTCTGTCTCCGGATTTTTATGACAGCTTACGCAGGTAAATTGTGCAAAATTGTTAGGGTTGTTATGACATTCTGAACACTGGGTCCACTTGCCTTTATGCTTGCCGCTGTAAATAGGAAAATACATTCCGTCATGATTAAAATTGGCCAGAGTCCATGAAGATTCAGAATGACAGGAAGCACAATCATTACTAAATCCTGTGCTTTTGTGATTCGGGT
>DEQQ01000050.1 GCA_002360455.1 Saprospiraceae bacterium UBA3362 | reverse complement strand
TGCTTTGTGACTACTTCACATTACATGTATTGAGTCAATGTGTTTGAAGTGAGAGGTATGCAATTCCATGAAAAAGAGAGTAGTGTTGTTGTTTTTTTTTTTTCAAGCAGAAGACGGCATACGAGACATGAACACAAATTTTAAAATATGAAAGATCAACTTTATTTATTTATTTCAATTTGCTCATTATTTAATTGTTTGTTTGCACAAAAATATACACCTCTCCAATTTAATAACTATACACCGTTATGGACGCATCTTCATGATCCTGACAAAATACCAATTAAGGAAGGAAACTGGATATTTAGAGAACAGAATTGGGATCGCGACTTATCAGTTACAGACGATGGAGTATTATTCAATGTATATAATATAGTTTTCGGGCCAGCTTGGATCGGAGGCTACTATTTAGAAGCTATTGATTTAGAGAATGGGAATTTACTGTGGGATAGAAAATATTATAGTGAAGAAATAGGAGAAAGGAGAATTTCAGAACGTCCAGAAATTCATGGAGATACACTTGAGTTATTGATCCGTGAAGAATTTGACAAATCTGATACTTTTTTCAAACCTATATGGCTTCAGGCTTCACCTAGGAGATTGAGTTTCAACAAAAAAAATGGCGATTTGCTTTATTCTAGCTTTCACATTCCCAAAGACCCCAATGGAAGAAGGATACCTGTTACTTTTCCTTATGCTCCATCTCATCTCTATTATCTCGACAGTAACTTTATTGTAATCAATCACCTTGCACTTACCGATACTTTGACAGGACAGAGTAGTATATGGTATAATAAAATCGTTCTCAATCCACATAGTACAGAGATAGGAAATTATGAACTATATGTCAAAACAAAATATAATAAACTATATAATACATTGAATGATGTTAATGATAAAACATTATTTGGCTTTTATTATACTGAATCACATCCTGACTCAACAAAGAAAGGTATTGATATTGGATTTCATTATATGGATAGACAACTAAAAATTTTGATGTTAGGCAAACTAGATATTTTAGATACAAACAGGGATAATGGATTTGGAACTGTTTTTGTATCTTCCGATTACTTTTTAATTTCATCACTTTATAGACAAGATATTCCAACTTATTACTATCAGTTCAATTATTTAACTCTTTTTGATAGAAAGGGTAACAACACTGAGCGATTAGATTTAAGAGCATTGAAAATAAATTCAGTCAATGAATTAGGATTATCTGCTACAGTTATCAATATGAAAAATACAGTAAGGATCTTATTTTGTATTCAAGATCCAAATAAAAATATACTAGATTTTTATTTGTCAAACGGGGCAGGCCAATTTGCTAAAATAAATTCATTAAAATATGAACGTGGTACAAAAACAGAAATACACATAAGTACTTTAGAACAAATAGGCAACAATTTATTATGCTATTTTATTTACAGAGAAAATGGAACAGGCTTGGCTGAGGCCCCATTATGGTCTAGTTGGGCAATGTTAAAGGGGGAGGATCTAGGCATATTGACTGCTAATAAAGATATAAGTTTTGATCAAAAAAACATATTAAAAATATCACCTAATCCAACTTCTGAGATTTTGACGATAGAATTTGATAATGTGATTTCAGGAAAGCTGCTTATTTATAATGAACTAGGTCAATTAGTATTTTCTACTAAAATAAAAAATGACAAGGAATTTAAGTATGATGCAAGTGGCTTAACTAAAGGGAATTATACTGTTCAGTACATAACTGATAATAAGGTTTTAAAATCTCATTTCATTAAAACGAATTGATAGAATAAACAAGTAAGTCTATAAGTTAATGAAATATTTTTTATGATAGGATGGAAAGGAAGCCGGAATTGGTACTGCATTGACGAGCATGGAAACAACGATTTATTTATTACAGGTCTTGTTCCAAAAGCATGATTTTATTTGTCGCACGTAATTATTGAACCTAGTTTCTGATATTCTTTCTAAAAATTCAGAAATGTAAAAAATCAGTGTGGAAGAATTGAATAGCTAGCTCTGATGTTGATTTTTTAATTCGTCCAATCCTTCAATTAAATCATCGATTAGAACATTAGCATCTTCAAGACCAATATAAATTCTTACCATTTTATGATCTCTATTCGTGGGATCAAAATGATTGGGATCAATGCCTGCAACCTTAGGAATGATAAGGCTCTCGTGTCCTCCCCAACTTACTGCAATAAGAAATCTCTTTCGTTTTTCGCAGAAGGTTTCTATTTGTTTTGCATTGCTTGATTTAAGAACCAAGCTGAATAATCCACAGGCGGTACTCATTTGTTTTTTTGCCAACTTTAGCTGGGGAAAGCTGTGGTGAAATGGAAAAATAAGTTCCTCAATAGCCTCATGTTTTTCTATAGCTTGAATTACTTGTTGGCATGTTTTTTCCAATCTCTCCATTCTTGCCGGTAATGTTCTCAGGCCTCTTAGCAACAACCATGCATTGAAGGGTTGAATACCATTTCCAGCTAGTAAATACTCAAGATCGAATATTTTTTTAAGCAGATGTTTTGGTCCGGATAAAATTCCGGCTACAGTATCGCTGTGCCCGCCAATATATTTTGTTGCACTTTGTAGTATCAGATCAATTCCGAATTCGGCTGGTCGTTGGAACAGAGGAGACGAATAGGAATTATCTATTACGGTGATCAATTGGTTTGCTTTGGCATAAGAAGCAATAGCTTGTAAATCTTGAATAGAATAGTTCCATGAGTTGGGCGATTCTAAAAAAATCAATTTACTGTTTTCTTGTTTTGCAGCAATAAATTGATCTACCGAATTGCCTTCTACATAACTCGTTGTAACATTGAATTTAGGTAAAAATAAGTCAAAACATTTCTGAGCCCAGCTGTATGGATTTTTTACAGATATGATATGATCTCCACTTTGGACAAAAGGAATTACCGAAGAAAATATTGCTGCAGCTCCGGAGTTAAAAATAAGACAATCTTCAGTACCATCAAGGGCAGCGCATTTTTTACGCAAAATATCTACCGTGGGATTCAATCCTCTTGAGTAGAGATAGCCGCTGTACTCATCCTGAAACAATTGTCTAAGCTCATCAATGCTTTTAACAGCAAAATTGCTAGTTTGAATGATCGGTGGTGCAATGGCGTTATAGTATTGCTCGCGATCTTCTCCCAGTGCATTGATAATATATGAAATGTCCATTATTTTAATTTTTTGACTAACCAATAAATGAGTATGAAAAAGATAAATACCCCAATGCCTATCAATGCACTTACAGTCTGATTTTTTAGAATTGTAAAAGAAACAAAGAGATAGCAAATCATGAAAATGATCGGAGCAAGAGGGAAGTATTTCATTTTGAAAAACTCAGATCCACTTTCCGGTTGCAAATTGTTTTTTCTCATTTTAAAAAGGGTGGCAACAGAAAATGCCATGCCCAAGGAGTCTAAAAACATAACAAAGCCAAGCAACCTGTCAAAGGTTTCTGCAAAAAATAATACAATAATACTTATGAAGGTAAACACGGAAAGACTTACAATCAAGGTTTGATTTTTTCCGTAAGTTTTTAAAAAATATTGGGGCAATATCTCATCCTTTGCCATAGCATACATCACACGAGGATTGGAGAGTAACAAAACATCGACATAGGCCAATACAGCTATAAACAACAATATGGAGAATAAATTCTCTGCTATTGGGCCAAATAATTTTCCGGCTACAATAGCTGCAACACCACTACTGCTTTTAAGAGAATCAAATCCAATACAGAAAAAATAGGAGCTATTGGCCAAAAAATAAATGACAATTACAATGAGTAATCCCATCAGAATCCCTCTAGGCATAGTGATGCTTGGATTTTCTATTTCTTCACCAAAGTTTATGGTTTGTTGATAGCCGCCAAAGGTGAAACATACAGAAATTAATGCTGCTCCCAAAGATGAAATCAACAAAGGAGTTGACGGCAAAGTGGACCACTGAATTTCTTGTTGTACATATGCACTCGGGACAAACAAAGCAATGATAATCAATGCTAACATTCCAAGCTTAATGGCCATCAAAACATTGAGAGCTCTACTGCTGATTTTTAATCCAAATAAATTGATAAAATAAAAGCTGCCGATGGCAATTATTCCTACCATAGGTTTGAACCAAGAGGGAGCTTCGTTGCTCGCAAAAACAAAATGAGATAAGTATTCGGCTCCAATTAAGGCTACGCCGGACAAAGAAGCCGCATTAGAAATCAAAATAACGCAGTTGAGCGCAAAGGCAATGGAGGGATGATAGGCATAGGCAAAAATTTTGTAATAGGCTCCTGTAGTAGGCATTCTAGCTCCAATCTCTGCATAAGATAAAGCCCCTGTAATGGCTATGAGGCCACCAATAATCCAAGCTAAAAAAAAGACAATCGGATGGATGGACGCCTGTGCTGTGTTGGATGCTGTCCTGAATATTCCCAGCCCAATCACCAAACCTACAACTATCATTGTGAGTGAGTAGGTATTAAGTTTAAACTTGGTTTGCATCAGGTCTGATTTGTCAAGCAAGATAGAGATTATTTTAATATTGAAATAGTAGTTATTTTTGCAATATGTTTCGACTTGTTTGTCTGATGGTATTCTGCGGATTTGTTCTTGTTCATTGCAAGGTAAAGCAAGAGTTTCATTTTCCTGAAGAAGACAAAGTGGATAGCGTATTGGTAAAATTGATTGAATCAAAGTCCAAAACAGGATCAATAAATGAATTCATTTTGCCTGATGAGGATCAATGGGATAAAATACCCCAAGACAGTACCAATCCTATAACAAAAGCAAAAGTTGAACTGGGTCAAAAATTATTTTTCGATCCGGCTATCTCTTTCAATCCTAAATGCGAAGCTGCTGCGGGAACTTTTTCATGTGCAACCTGTCATTTTGCAGATGCCGGGTTTTCTGCAGGCATTCATCAAGCCATTGCAGGAGGTGGTAGAGGCTTTGGTCATTTGCGTCACAAACATCCACTCTGCGATTCATCTTTACTGGATGTTCAGATGATCAAAACACCAAGCATTGTCAATTGTGCTTATCAAGAGGTCATGCTATGGAGCGGCAAATTCGGTTGTTGCGGGCCCAATAAAGGAACTGACAGTCTTTGGCCTCCGGGCAGTTTTATCGAGCTGAATAAGCTGGGAATGTCTGGCGTTGAAACTCAAGCTAGGGTGGCCTTGGAGGCACACGGCATGAGGATGAGCCCCAAATTGGTCACACAGACAGAATATAAACCTTTGTTTGATTCGGCTTATCCCAAAGAACGGGAGGATTTGAGATATCTTAGGTTTACTATGGCAAGGGCCATCGGGGCTTATGAGCGGACAGTGATAGCCAATAAAGCTCCTTTCCAAAAATGGATAAGAGGGGAGGAAGGGTCAATGAGCTACAATCAAAAAAAAGGCGCAATTCTCTTTTTTGGAAAAGGCAACTGTGTTCAATGCCATAGGGGGCCGGCTCTCAATTCAATGGCATTTTACGCATTGGGAATGAATGAAATGGAAGGGCCTGATGTGGTTACAAAACAAGATAGCTTTACCAATGTGCATTTGGGCAGAGGAGCCTTGACCAAAAGAAAAGAGGATGAGTATTGCTTCAAAGTGCCACAACTGTATAACCTAAAAGATCATCAGTATTATGGTCATGGAGCCGGATTTTGTTCAATAGAAGAAGTGATCAAATATAAAAATTTGGCAATAGCAGAAAATTTAAAAGTGCCAAAATCCAATTTGGCTAAAGAATTTATTCCATTGAATTTGACGGAAACTGAAATTAAACTTCTGGTTGATTTTTTAGAAAATGCCTTGTATGATCTGGATTTAAAACGCTATAATCCAACAACTGTGCCCTCGGGACTCTGTTTCCCCAATGCCGACAGACTTTCACGGATTCAGTTAGCTTGTAGTGATTCTACAAAGCTGAAATAATTAATCCATTGAAGGAATCTCGACAAATGAGCTAAACGATGCTACTTAATAATGGGAATGCTTTAAAAAGAAATATTAGAATTCGATTTATACAGGAGGAATGATAAAAATTAATTGAGTAAATCTTCTTGAAAAAGGACTCCTTTTTTAGCATCGTAACTGGCAACACCGGAGCTTAAGTAAAGATCTTTTTTGTAAGGAAATTGGCGAGCATCAATGATATATACCTTGCATCCTATAGCCTTGTTCAACTCGGAGTTACTGTTTTTCCAGCAGTATGCCAACTCATCGGTGGTTTCATCATAGTTTTTAGTCCATTTTTTAGTAAAAATAACCTCAAGATACATAATTCCATTTTTGAAATTAACCAATCTAGAGCTTAAACCATGGTTGACTCTATACACTACATCAGACTGTAGCAGATGCTTTCTATTTAACTCTTGAATGTTGATACCCATATCAGGAATACCTCATAAATAATGCCAAATTTGGTATTATATTATTTTTTAATATTTTGAAAAGTTATAGAAAGCAATATATAATTTAGGAAAATGGTTGTTTCTGAAAATATTATCTATATAAATTTAAAGAAGCTGGAATATATACAAACAAAAGAAAATTTTACATCATATTAATTAAATATATAATTTAAATAATATTAAAAGTTAGCATAATACGTATAATATATTTAATATATAACATATCGTCATTTGTTTTATTCATTCCTATTTTAAAATGTAACTGCTATTATCACAATAATGGCTTTAAATCAAATATTATAAACACATGATAAACAATGATGTAGATATATATAAAAAATATATACAACATTCTGTAATAAAATATTAGGTTTTAGCTCATTTTGGTTTTAGCTTTGTGCACTAAACCAATTCTCAGAGACATGAACTATTCTATT
>DEQQ01000076.1 GCA_002360455.1 Saprospiraceae bacterium UBA3362 | reverse complement strand
GAGTTGATCGCTTCTGTATACATATCAAAAGCCGGAGGGTTGATCAACATTCGATCGTGCCGAAGAGCAAAAGCTCTTGTCTCACCCCAATAAGGGAAGAGTCCGGCTACAGTAGGATTGGCTGACTGCCATCGGTTTGGGCCTTTTTCGCCGTTGGTGTGTGGTCTAGCATCTGCTGTACTGAAATGTGCAGACTTGGCTTTTTCATCAGTTTCTGCCCAATTCCAAACTGCCCTTGCCACTTCATTGCCCCAGGCCTGACTGTTGTTGATGAATTTGCTTTTGTTGGCGTTGTCCTGCACATCTTTGGACAGACTTTGCAAGAGCTTACTTTCTGTTTCATCTATAAGTTTCATTGCCTCCTCACGACTGTAATTTTTCCATACCACTTTATCAAAAAATCTACGCATCAAATGAGCGTAAACCTGATTTACAGCTATGGGATAATTGATTCCTGTTCTGTCCTCCAACACCGGAATTTGGTCTCCGGGAGCAATTTCTATGATCTGATGTCTCATGGATTGATAGTCCGGCATTCCGGGCAGGCAAGTCTCGTAAACCGCAAAAGATATATATCCCAAGGCTCTGGCCGTAGGACAGGGTCTGAACAAATCTGCATATCTTTCTAAGATGAGATAAGTTTCATTCCAGTCCGTTATGACCTTATGAGAAAATTCTCTTGTAAGCTTATGGTTCTCTTCAGGGATGGGGGTTTCACAAGATTCAAATAGAAATCCCATAAGAATAAACAAGCTAAAACCTAGAGCAAAATTTCTAAATTGTAAAGAGCGCATAAAATAACTTACCTAAAAAATAGACCGCGAAAATACTGATTTTCTGCGAACCGCAATTCCAAATTCACAAGAGTCCACTTCAAATGGCCTTAAGCTCATTTGTATCATTCTTTGTGCACGGATTTCATCAATCCTATATCAACGATAATAAATCATTTCTTCACCAACAGAGGTAGGCTCTCCATGCCCCGAATAAATGATCGTATCCAAGGGCAGTTTGAGTACAATTTCTTGTATGGAATGCATAAGTTGTTTGTGATTGCCTCCCGGAAGATCAGTACGACCCATTCCCTGCTTGAAAATAACATCGCCTGAAATCAACAAATGATCTAATGCAAAATAATAGCAAATGCTGCCTGGACTATGACCCGGAGTGTGGAACAATTGAGGCCTGAAATCTCCCAAACTCAGCTCATTAGTTTCAGAGATAAGTTGGTAAGACTTGGGCAATGAGAGGGGCCCCACTCCATACATTTCGGCTACCTGAGGCCCTGCAAGATATACCTGTTCTTCCTGCTCATGCATGAGGGGTTCTAGCCCAAATTGATCCCGTATCCACTGACAGCCGAACACATGATCCAGATGCGCATGGGTCAACCAACACTGAGATAGCTTCAGTCCTTTTTGCTTGATAAAATCGTGCAACTGCTTTCTTTCATGAGCTTCCCTACATCCGGGATCTATTACAACCGTATTGAGCGCATCATCCCACAAAAGATATGTATTTTCTTGAAAAGGATTGAATATAAATTGTTTAATTTGCATAAATGCAGCTAATTTTGGACAAATCTAAAGATGAATTTGCTACCTGAGGAATTTTTTAAACATGGGCTGTGCCCCTGCCTTTGGCAGGGTCGGAGTCTTACGGGCTCACTGTTCGTTCGGTGCTTTGCACCAAGCCCTCCAGCCTCCTCACAGAGTAAATGCATTGACATCCTCAACCTTTATCCAAAGAAGATAAAAATAAACCACCGCGAGGGCTCTGTTTTCAAAAGCTTTTTGTCATTGATTTTAGCTTGTTTGATTTTGGGTCTGATTCCACAAAAAGGAACTGCACAGGGAAATGATGTCATTTTTGGAAAAAACAAAGTACAGTTTGGAGATGATCTTAACGAATGGTCCATCTACGAGACAGGACAGGCCATCTGCTACTATTATGGAAAAAGCAAAAAGCCTGCGGAGTTTCTCACCAGTTTGATTCAAACTGAAATTAATACAACACAACAATTATTCGAATATCATTTGAAAGACAAAATCGAATTGTTTGTTTATGCAGACCGTTCAGATTTTTTGCAGACAAACCTGGATTGGAGAAAAAATGATCAAACTCTGCTCACAGAATTCGATCAAATTTTTGTTCAAGGAACACAGGTGGTTATTTATTTTGATGGAAGAGAAAGTTGGCTACAGAAGTCATTGCGCAAGGCTATCATCCAAGTTTATTTTAATTCCATGTTCGAAGGAAGTGGATTGCAAGAGGTTGTACAAAAGATTATTTCTTATAAGTTGCCTGACTGGTTTCAGGTAGGACTTGTACATTATATGAGTGATGCCTGGGGAAGTAGTGACTTGGTTCAACTTAAGAAAGTGTGGGACGGCAAGAAAAAATTTGAATCCATCGCAGGAAGACACAACGAGCTGATTGGAAAATCTTTTTGGTATTTTATTGAACAAGAATACGGAAGTAAGTCCATTTCCAATTTTTTATATCTTACCAGAATTCATAAAGACATGAATCGCGCAGCAAAGCTTGGATTTGGCATTTCTCTACAACAATTATTCAAACACTGGGCGGAATTTTACTCTGCTCAATTGCAAGCTTTGACTTTCGAAACTCAGCCTAAAAAA
The DNA here is from genome assembly GCA_002360455.1 of Saprospiraceae bacterium UBA3362. Classification (GTDB taxonomy): domain Bacteria; phylum Bacteroidota; class Bacteroidia; order Chitinophagales; family Saprospiraceae; genus Vicinibacter. The sequence continues at coordinate 39,731 of DEQQ01000076.1, read as the reverse complement.
TGGATTAAAGTCAAAGAGTTTCAAGAATTTAAAAAAGCCTTCAGCACAGTGGATGAATTGGTATTCTGCAGCGAACAACAATCCAAGCTCAGATTGGGAAAAATAAAAGGAAAAAAGCTGCATTCTTTTTTTCGGAAAGGCACAAGATCTTGGACCTACGTCAAGGAAAATCATTATCCTTTTTATTCTAAACTCGGATCGCGCGAATGGATATTGTTCGAAAAACGAAACAGACTTGAGTTGAGCATTTTAGAAAAGGGCAAACCCATTCTAAAAGATCAACTTCCCGAAGACATCATAGCCGTATATGATGCTCATGCTTATTCGGACAAAGAAATCATTCTCATTGCCTCGGTCAAAGGACTGGTAGATCTTCTTGTTTATAATATTGAGAACAGGCAATACAAAAAAATAACCGACGATCGAAGCGAAGAATTGTTTTGTTTCGGTATTAAGGCTAAGGAATTTTATTTTATATCTAATAGATCTGACAGAGAATCATCGTCTGTGTCGGACTCCTTTTATGTATATCATCCTTACTCCATTTTCCGCGCTGTGGATGTGGGCAATCAATGGCAGATCAACAAACTTACCACACTGGAGTCATCACAGAATATAGCCCATTTCTTTAGCCAAAAAGATACCCTGCTTTATACCATTAGCAAACAAAATAATTACAAGCTAAAAACTTGGAATCCCCGAGAGTCAAAGGAGTTTTTATTGATCGAAGAACCACAATTAATCTATCAGGAAGGCGGACAGATTTACGGACTGTTTAAAACAAAAAAAAGAAACAGAATCAGTATTCAATTAATAGAAGATCAAACCGAAACTGATGAACTAAAAAATATAAAAATTGATAATCAAAACAAGCTCAAATCGGACAGCTTGCAGATGGAATCAAGGGTACAGGTGCCGATAGATACTCGATTTGGTTCTTCAAAAAATAGAGATGTTATTTTGGAGGAACTTTTTGATTCCAAAATCAGCAAACAAAATCAAACTAAAACGATCCACAAACCGATATTGGATTCGCTGCGTATTATTCCATTTTTATCCAGTCATGCGATAGCCTATAGAAGAAGGTTTTATGTGGAAGATATTTCAACAGATTTCAATAATGAAATTTTATTCGAGGGGCTCAATCTGGTGCGACGTGAGAACTCTGCCTACGACAATCCACTGCCGGGCTTGTTACTAAAAATAAAATTGTCAGAAATTTTTCAAAACGAACATTTGGAATTTGGATACAGATTGCCTACCAATTTGATTGGCTCGGAGGCTTACCTCAATCTTTCTTTGTTAAAACATAGAATAGATCATACACTGAGTCTTTACAGAAGAAAGGACAAGCAATTTGACTCCAATCGATTTGGTGTTATAAAAAATAATTATAACACTGTGCTGTTAAGTCACAAAATGAGTTATCCCTTTGATGCTTATAAGAGTTTTAGATTTTGGACCATACTGAGAAACGATCACCAATATTTTGAACTAACCAATTCATCCGTATTGGATACTTCGGCGACTTTCATCAGTAGATTGGCGTTTCGGGCAGAATTTGTATTGGATAATAGTTTTCAGAAAAGCATCAACATCAAAGAAGGGATACAGGCCAAATGGTATGCCGAAGTTAGTAAACGGACTTTGGCAAACGATGATTTTTCTGATATTCAACTCAAGAACGGAGTATTGGCTGTATTGGGATTGGATCTTAGAGCGTATTATCCTGTTCTGAGAAAATCCGCCTTATCCATGAGGCTTGCTATGGCTTCATCCTTTGGATCAGAACGGATCCAATACCATTTGGGAGGTACACAAAACTGGTTGTTGCCTTCTTACAGTAATGAAGCCGGGATTGCAAGCAATGCGGTGTACAGTTATCAAGCCTTGGCTACAGAAGTCCGAGGATATGAATACGGTTCACGCAAGGGAGGATCCTATCTCGTAGGATCGGTTGAACTTCGCATTCCTTTTTTACAGTATATTTTACTCAACAATTGGAAAAATAGTTTTTTACGCAACTTACAATTCATTGCTTTTGCAGATTATGGTACCGCTTGGGATGGGCTTACCCCTAAGTTTGGAAATATTGAGACTGTTCGCGCTACAAGATCCAATCCTGTGGTGACCGTCGATCTTAGCTACAAGCGCAATGCAGGGATTTCCGGAGCAGGTGTAGGACTTAGAACAGCCTTATTTGGTTATTTTGTAAGATTTGATTATGCTCGAAAATTACTGATCGATCAAGGAAATACAAATCCTGTTTTTCATTTCAGTTTGGGCTTGGATTTTTAAGAGATAAGCTGAACCCATTCTGTATCCGGTGTTCTCTCATCACTCACGAGTTTTTTTTGATTTGAACAGCCTTTTCAGTGATTCTATGGATAAGCTTAGACTCCGTAATGACCTATTGCACTTATGTGTATGAACTATTGTTTTACCTTATCAAGCTTACATCTTGTATCAGTACTTTTGTTTCTCCTCGACTGGTTTTATAGTTTAGTACTATTACATAAACTCCGGGCATTGCATTTTCTCCTTTTATTTTGCCATTCCATGTGGCTGTATTTCCTGTCGTAGTATGAATGAGACTTCCCCAGCGATCGTAGATTTTAAAACTCTCTATGCTTATAGAACTTCCTATGACGGCCTGCCACTCGTCATTGAGATTGTCGCCATTGGGAGAGAAAATATTGGGTACGTAAATGTCGTCTTTTCGTTGGATGATCAGTTTTATCTCTTGCACATATTCACAGCCTTTTTCATCGATCATTGTCAATAAATAGTGACTATCTTCTTCAGGACTGAACACTATATGCAGATCATCTATTCTATTGATATGATCATTCGGGCTAACGATCACTTGTTTTATTCCGAGTGTATCAAAGTTGATCAATAGGGATGTTCCTGCATCGAGTGTATAAGTATTTTTTAGAGAAGGATTCCACTTTTGTGCTGCAATGATTTCTACAGTATCGTGGGTCATACAGCCCAGTGCATCTATGCCTGTGATGATGTATTTTCCAGGGGTCAGTTATTCTATCTTGGTAGAACTTGTAGCCTGTCCATTGACCCTGTATTGTATAGGATCTATACCACCTCCGGTTTTATTTATTCTGATACTGCCAAAATCTTCCGCACAGAGTGGATCTGTTTTTTCTACTGTGAATTCTACTGCAGGAGCTTCTTTTATTGTGATGCTAATGCTCTGCTCACAACCGTTCTCATCCGTAACTGTGAGCGTATAGGTCCCTGCGGGTTTGTTGATGCTGCTGTTTTGTTCACCGCTCGACCAACGATAGGAGGTATAAGAATTATTACTGCTTATGCTTGTTGTTTTTCCTACACAGATGAGACTGTCTGCTGTGAACTGGATGGGAGTTAAATTATGTGATTTAATGTCTATGTTGAGGATGGTGTCGCAAGCTAAAACGGCTGAGACTGTGTCTATAATTTGATCTCCGATATTGTAAATTTTTCCCTTGTACATATAAGTTTTTTCAGGACAGACATTTATTGTTTTTACTTTGGAATGTAGTGGTTCAAATTTTAGATTCAATAGGAATATACTGTCGCAGTCAGACGAAGAGCTTATGCTGTCAATATAATTGCCTGAAGCGACCAACCACTTGTTTCTCCAATAAATACTGTCTTCAAGACAACTGCTGATGCTAACCGAATCTACATAGTTCTTTCCGAATATAATTTCTATTGTATCTCTGTAAACACAATTTGTAGAATCTATTATTTGTACAGAGTATGTTCCATTTCGTGTTACTCTTATTTCCTTTGACTTACTTCCGGTATTCCATAGGTGAGATCCATTAATATTGGTTTTTATCTCATAGTCTGATGTATTGTATAATTTTACATCTTGTCCTAGAAAGTTGCTTTGTTTATTTTTAATTCGCACATATAACTTGGCTGTATCCGGACTGCAATTTCCTCTGTCTTCTATATAATAAAATAATGAATCTTGCTTATTGAATAAAATAGAATCCGGACTCCATCTTCCTCCATTCCCTGAATTTTGTCTAAGCAATGGCTGTAAGCTTAATGGAACATTCTCCGCACAAATCAAAATGCTTGTATCGAGTCCCGCACAAGCATATTGTGGTATATGGATATAGCTGTTGGCTCTGTAAACAAATCCATCACAGGTTTTCAAAACAAAACTAATTGTTCTTGTTCCTTCTTGTGGACATTTCTGTTTGTTCTCATAAAATACATTCTGAATACAACTGGCCAACTCGGCATCTGTCCCAAGAAATCCTGTAAGCAAAATTGAAGTGTCATTCAGGATTTGTAACTTATAGTTGCTGCATGGATTGACTGATAATTTTTCTTTGTTTTGATCTAATCCTGCATGCAACTCAATCCAAATACTATCCACACTTACTCTTGGAAAGTGAAACTGGGCATCTATATCTGATATAGACCTTTTTTGACCTGGGCAATATATCTATTGAAAATCTGCGTCCACAAGTCCTGAACTATTATCGTTATCCAAATCAAATATAGTCTTACACGGAGGCGGCTTAGGCCATGCTGCTATAGAAAATACATAGGGAGTATCCGGTGTACAGACCGGGGTGATTATTCCTGTAGAAAAATCCAACTTTGAAATTCCTAAAGGAATGGTAGGATGACCTACTTGTTCTGAAATCAAGTAGGTCTCCCACACACCACAATCTATCTCTACAGATTCCATGGAGACCAAGGAATCATTTTGATACGGCAGGCTATTGGCAAACTTAAATTGTAATGTACTCTGAGATGGGTCAGAGGTATTAATTTTGTACACCCCGTTTTGGAACATTCCATACAATGGACCATCTCGGTAACAAAGATTAATAAACTGATATGGAGCAGTAAATCCATGAATAGTGAGCTTGTATCCTCTGGATATATCTACACTCAGCAATCTTTCTTTGGAACTTGACCAGAGTACATTGCAGTCATCTGTAACCAAGCTGGTCCAATTTTCGGTTTGATTGAAAAATTCTCCAATTTTTGGTAACGACGGTAGACCATAACAATGTGTTACCGTATCCACAGTGCGAAAAAACCCTTTGATAAACTTTGCATTGGTTAAAACTATAAGATAACCCTCCTTAGCAAAACTTGCTCCTCCATTATATTGATCGCCATCACCTGAGTTTTGACAGCCTGAGCAATATCCTGTAAGTCTGGGATTGGGAAGCTGAGTATAAGTACAGCCGGACAAATCTATCCTGAAGGCACAGCCTTTGCCCACATTAGGTTTTAGACCATAAAAAATCTGACTATAACAGTTTTGAGCAAACAAAAAAAGAATAATCAACACGATACCATTACGCATGATATAAAACAGTTTATTTTACAACAAATCGTGCAGAAACATTCTTATGATTCACTTGCAACTGAAGTATATAGATACCGGATGGAATGTCCAAAAAAGTTTCATGATTAAATTTCAGTTTTTACAAATTGGGTTTTTAGGCTTGGGATTTAATTCCTCACTTTCATAGAAAAATACAAATTGGTGAAAAAATACAATGTGTTATCAGATACGAGTGTGTTGCGATCATTATCGGGTTCATGCTGCGTAAGTGATGTACAAATATAGTAAGTTATTTCTATTTTATATCTTTTTATTTTATATATTTATTTTTTTTAATATGATGGATGGGAAATAGTGGAATTGATTTTCTGATTGTAACATCCTTGTTTTTAGCTTGGGGTTTTCTGACTTTTGGTCTATGGTTTTCATTTCTTAACGCCTTTGTATTCATTCAAAAGCTAAACCGAAAAAACTCGCTGTGGCTTTTTTTCTTTCTTTTTTGATTTTCTCCTCCTTTCGTTTTTTTGTTTTGTCTTGGTTTGTGCTCAAACAGTTTTCTGTTTTTAACGCTTTTGAATAATCACAAAGTCTAAAATGAAAAATGCCGGATTTAAATTTTTAAAATATCATCCTTTTTTTAGTTTGGTGTTTTCTGACTTTTGGCTTATGGTTTTCATTGTTCTTTTGGCTTGATCCAAAAGAACCAAAAGATCAAGGCTGTTTTCATTTCTTAACGCCTTTGTATTCATTCAAAAGCTAAAATGAAAAAGGATTTTCGGAATTTCTCATCCTAATTTTTTAGGCTATTGTGTAATTCAATTTGGCATGAATTAAAAATGCCTGCAGGAATTTTTAATGTGTAATTCAAATAAGAAATTACTTGCTCTCCAATTCTTTGATCAGAAAGTTGATGGTATTGTGCACCTCAGGTTTATCCATGGGCAGCTGTGCTGCTTTTTTTAGAATATCCAAGGCTTCTGTTTTTTTTCCTTGCTCTTTTAATATTATGGCGTAGTTGAGGTATTGTGCCGGATTGCCTCCATTGGTCATTGCTTTTTTAGCCCATTTTTCTGCAAGCTTCATTACGTTGACATCGGATTTGAAATATTTCAAACACTGCATAGAAACTTCTTGAAGTTTTGAGGCGTCCGATTTTGCAAATTTGGAGGCATAGGATTTTGCTGCTTTAGTAAATTGCTTGGCATCTCCTGTCTCTCCGTAATATTGCATATTGGTATTGGCAATAAATAAGGCTTGTTTTGCAGGAACATGTTTCATTTTGCTTTGAGCTTCTTTGAGAAGACCTGCATTTCTGTACTCCAATGCTTTTTTGAATGTTTTGGTACAGCAATTTTGAACTTTGGTATCGAACACGGTTTGTGTTTTATCTCTGATGATGGCTGTTTTATTTTGAATGAGATAATCAAAAATTTTGGAATCGGCTTCGGTTGCTGCTTCGATGATGAGTTCTACATTTTCTTTGGTGCTGATATCTGTTTGAGTTGCCAGATAATCATTGGCCACTTTGAGGCTTGATTTACCCTGTCTGTTGAGCATTTTGATGTAGGCCAAAATGGTTTGATAATCTCGTTTTCCTTCGTTGTATTGTTTTTCATAATCTACTGCTCTATCCATCTTTTTGAGGGCTTCTCTGCCAAGCTCGATAAAAGCATCCACAGGTCTTGCTCCTGCCGTAGAATGAATAACTTTTCCTGTTCCATCTATAAATAGCAATGTGGGATAAGATCTTACACTGTATTTGTTGCCAAGCGAAGGGCCTTCATCTTTTTCCATATCTACTTTGATGTTGACAAAATTGGCATTGTAAAACTCTCCTACTGTGGGATCCGGAAAAATGCTTGCCGACATTTTTCTGCAGGGTCCGCACCAGGTGGTGAATGCATCCATAAAAATAAGCTTGTTTTCGGATGCCGCTTTATCTAAGGCTTCTTGAAAAGTTCCGTGAAAAAAATCTATGCCTCCGGTTTTATCTTGAGCAAAGGCAATATTGAAAACAGCAAGCAATAGAAATGTGAGATTTCTTAATGAACTTTTTTTATAAAAATCAACTCGCATAACAAATAAAATGGTTCAGATTTTTAATGTTTGTTTTTGATTCATCCAATCTCATTTTTTAATGTGAAATTCGATGAAGAATTTTTTATTTTAGATTGATTTTGCATGAGGAGGCCGGAAGGCGTTCTACCGGAGGTAGAACGGTGCAAAGCACCGAGTGATCAACGAGCCTGTAGGACTCCGACCCGTCGGTTCGACGGGGCATGCCCAAACAATTTAGTTTATTTTTCATTCTTTAATTCTTACCAACAGCCTTGATCTATGTATTTAAGACGTCGTTTTTTAGAATCAATAGCACAAACAAGCGAAATTCCTTTTTTGTTCCAACCCTCAAAGGCTGAGGGTGTCTATCTGTATGATGAGCAAGGTAAAGCTTATCTGGATCTTGTGTCGGGATTCAGTGTGACCAATCTAGGGCATTGTAATGAGGAGGTTACGAAGGCTATAACGCAGCAGGCTCGGCAGTATATGCACACGACAGTATATGGTGAGCATTTGCAAGCTCCACAGCTTGAATTGAGCCAATTGTTGAAGGCGGAGTTGCCCGGTTCGTTGAGCACTTTTTTCTTTTTGAATTCGGGTTCTGAGACTATAGATGCTGCAATAAAAATGGCAAGAAAATATAAACCTAAAGGGGATATTGTAGTATGCAAAAATGCGTATCATGGCTCTACAATGGCGGCAGAAAGTCTAAGATCTGATACGGAACATCAGGCGGCCTTTATGCCATTGATTCCGGGGATTAGGAAGATTGAATTTAATTCTTTGGAGGATCTTAATGGCATAGATGATCAATGTGCTATGGTCATTTTGGAGGTCGTACAAGCAGAGGCCGGTGTGAGAGTTGCCGAATCTCAATGGTTGTTTGAGTTGCAAAAAGTATGTCGGCGCAACAATGTTTTGATTGCTGTAGATGAGATTCAAACCGGAATAGGAAGGACGGGTAAATGTTTTTCTTTTCAGCATTTTGATTTTATGCCGGACATTGTTCTCTGCGGCAAAGCATTGGGGATGGGATTGCCATTGTCTGCCGTCATTGCATCTTCTGAGTTACTGTCTCTATTGTCTCATTCTCCTGTGCTCTCTTACATCAGTACTTTCGGTGGTAATCCGGTCTGTTGTGCTGCTGCTGTAGCCGGTTTAAAAAAGATGAGAAATCTTAATTTGTTTGAACAAGCCGTAAAAATAGAAGAGATCATGAGGTCCATTTTTGTATGGAAAGATTCTCGTTATAGCCTGCGTTGTATAGGGGCTTTTGGCTGTATTGAATTGTCCGCTCAAGCTCAATTGGTGAAAATACTGCGAGACTTATTTCATCATCAGATCTTGGTGGAAGGTTTTTTATTTTGTTCTACAGGATTGCGCATTGCTCCACCCTTGAGTATAGATCTGAAAGAATTTGAGAAAGCCTGTATTACCATTAAACAATGTATTGATCTTTCTTTGCAATAAAATGGGTCAATAAAAAATTCTGAGAAAGATCAATGATCTCTTTCCACTTCACCGCTGCCGGAAATATGTTTTTCTACAAGAGGTTTTCCGACATACAATACATCTCCACTGCCGCTAATGGAAGCATTGAGATGATCTACTGCCCAAAGCTCACAGTCGCCGCTGCCGCTGATGGATACTTTGACCTGATTACCTTTCATTTTAAATGCTTCTATGGTGCCGCTTCCTGTTACTTCATAATTTGCAGTAAGAGTTTTCCCCTCCAAGTGAATTTCTCCACTGCCTATGATCATAGCATTAAGATGATTGCCGCTCCAATTGGATTGCATCTCTCCTGAACCATTGATAACGATCTCCAAAGAGTCTCCGGTAAACTCATCTTGCAGCTCAATATCACCGCTGCCGTTGATCACGATAGAACAAATTGTCGGAATGGTAGCCTCAATAGATATAGTAGAAGTGTAAACTCCGTCCTTACAACTAATGTGCAATACACTATCTTGAACATCCAAAACCAATAGATCTATATCTTTGCTGTTGGCTTCAATGAGAAGTGGACTTTGTTCTCCTTGCTTAATCGTCATATTTACATTTCCATCTACAGCAATGCTATGAAATGCGCTCACCGATTTTGTAACCGAGGAATCTTCTTCATCATGTTTTATTTTTCTATCGAATTTACAAGATTTATTGGAAATATAAGCTACAGCAAATATCAATAAGATGGCCAATAATTTACTTCCCTTCATGGTACAATTGTATTTTCATCTAAAGGTATTTCAAAACTATCAGCACGAAAAAGTTAATCGACCAATATTATTTATTTTTCGATTAATCCAAATTCAGCTTTGAATAATGGTTCATGAGACTATTGTAGTCAGCAGAATTGGATAAAGCTTGAGGATTGCCTAAAACGATACAATGTTCTCTTGCTCTTGTAATGGCTACATTTAATTTGCGATCTACTCCATCAGAATTTAAAGATTGGATTTGGGCCAATTGAACCGGAAATTCAATAACAGTAGAAATAATAATAATCTCTCTAGCTCCACCCTGATATCGTTCGACAGTGTCAATAGTCAATTCAGGAAGCACATCAAAAGCAAGCTCCAATTGTCTTTGGATACATGCAATCTGTGCGCGAAACGGAGTGATGACGCCAAGAGTTCCTATAGTCCAATCCATTGAATTCTGCTTGTACAGGAGTAAAAACTCCTTAATCAATTTGACAATTATTGTGGCTTCATACTCGTTGGTTTTCCCTGAACATTTATTCTCATTTTTTGCTGTTGAATAAAATAAAGTTCTGGACTGTAACAAGGGGTGCGAATAGATTGTCATAGGATATCTTTGTGTAAGGGATTGACATTGATAAGATGAATGAAGAGGATTCATTAGTTCCAATTTCCCTTTATAGTACAAATCATCTGCCAGCTTCATAATATCACTATGCATTCTTCCTTGCTTGGATAAAATACCATAGGATTGATTCCAGTTGTTTTTCTCTGCGTTTTTGTACATTCTCTCGAACATCGAAATTTGTGCTGATTGAAAACCAAGATTTACTAAATGCTCGTCTGTTATGCTGCATTCTTTGGCGGGCTGAATGCTCACGGCCGGCAATTGCATGTGATCTCCTATCATGATCCACTTTTTGAAATGGCCAAGCAAACCAACCAATTGAGACTCTATAATTTGAGAAGCTTCATCAATAATAATGGTATCAAAAGATTTGAGAAAAAACAATTCCTGCTTACCAAGGATGGAAGCTAATGTTGCTGTATAAAGTCTGGTATTGCTTAGTTTTGCCAAGAGTTCATTTCTGGTTTTACATTCTGCGCTTTGATGTTCCAATAAATTGATCTGAAACTTTTCCGGAGTTGAGTATCGAGATCCGATTCTGATCATCTGTTGAGAAAACAGTTCACCATTAGAGCCAATGGCTTCACAGATTTCATCTACCGCTCTGTTGGTATAAGCTAAAAATAAAACAGATTCTTCTGTATGTTGTCGGTAATATTGCGAGAGAGCCTTGATGATAATGCTTGTTTTTCCTGTTCCCGGCGGACCCCATAATAAAAAATAATCTCTAGCTTCTATAATGGATTGCAATAATTGAGAAACATTGGATTGATGGGAAGAAAAATGCAATTCTTTGTTCTGAGAGGCATGAGGTTTTTCTTTTCCAAGGATCAAATTTTGAGTTCGTTCCGGTCCGGCTAAAAACCTAAAAAGGGATTGATATTGATGGATGTAAGATTTGTCCAAGTGGTCATGTTCCAAATTCCAAAGAGAGCTTTCTGCAGACCAATTTTCCTGAAACAATTTGCATCTCAATCTGATATGAATCTCGTTGGACTGTCGGTAGAGCAAAGTGCATTTATACACCTGTTGTTTGAGGACTGACAATCCTGAATTGGAATCTTGTTTGTAAAACAGAAGTGTATCTCCTATTCTGAAATTGGATAATTGCTCAGACTCAATTTCCAAAATTACTATAGGATATTCATTTGGTTCGGCAATAAGATCTTTAATTTTTAATGAGTGAAAGACAGAAGAATTTAAAATTTTGATTTCTATGGCGTCTTTCCAAAGTCCTGATAGGCCGTGAGATTTGCCGGAAGAAGGTCCTAACTTTGATTGAAGTTGTTCCCTAGCTACAAACTGACAAAAGCTTTTAAAATAAGATTTAGAAGAGGGAGAAGCAGCAGAATAAACATGGATCAAATGTTCCAGTTTGGTTTTGGAGAATTTCTCCAAATGGGGATCTTGAGCTATTTTTTCATTTTCTAAAATAATAGAAGAATTTGAATGAAGCAAAGACAGATGCAATAGGACAATTTTGTTACGTTGGTCAATGATTTCTCTTCTCATTTGAGCTAGGTCCGGAGAGTGTTTTAGCTGGTCTTTATCGAGAACAGAATACAGAATAAAAGCGACATTCTCTTTTTGCGAACCAAATACAGATTCCAATATCAGTTCATACAATGCGGTTTGAGCGTGATGATTGGGGCTTATGCCGTATGAATTGGGTCGAAAAGGTTTCCCACTTTTTAATTCGATAATCAAATTCCTATCTTCTCTGGACAAGACATCGAGTCTCCCTTGCAATCCAAATTTTCTGCTGTAAAAACTTGGCTCAACTATGCAAGTTTTTAGATCTTGTACTTTGCCATCAAATCTATTATTGACAATAGTTTGAAGTGAAAGAAAATGACGATGGCATTGATCTCTGAACTGAATTACTTCATCATTATTTAATAAACAAAAGGCAAGAGGATTTTTATAAAAAACATTTTGAAATAATTCTTTAAAACTTTTTTGCGGGTTTACTATCAACTCATCTAAAATATCATTGACCATTGTTCCTATCAATAACGACAGACCATGAGGTTCATAATGAAAAAGATGGTTGATGTATTTGAACGGACTTTCGCCGGCATAAGAAAAACATTCTGCTACAGTGGTTACATCTACCAGATAATCCGGTAAAATGACGTAAGAACTAAAATTATAATTCCCATTGGTCAGAGTAAGATCCAGAACATTTACGCAATGGTGTCCCGGAAAAAGGTTGACATAATGGGTCAGTTGTTTGAGCTGATGACTAGGCCAATTGCCTGTGTTGATCTGATGTTCTATTTTAGGGTCGTGTTCAAAATAAAACTTCAGATAGGTTCCAACCGCATTAAATTCTGTCAAATAAATAAAATGAGAATCTAACGGTTTGTCATAGGCAGGAATGTCGTCCAATTTTGCGGATAAAATCTCATCAGACAAAGCAAGCTGAGAACATTCTTCCAACAGTCGGACCAACCCTGAGCAAACGATATTTACAAACTGAAGAAAACCTTGTGAATAATTTTTACTTCCCGCTTCGTAATAGAGGTTACACTGTTCAAAACAGATCCAAGAGATTTTTTTTGCATTGAACAATTGTCGAATATTGTTCTCGCCGGATTGATTTGTTGCAAACCACTGTTCCAAAAATTGTCCTGCAAGACTGAGCCGATCCTGAGGCGAATTGGAAAGGTCAATGATTTTATACAGTAAGGATTCATCAACATTCATGTTCACGATAAAAAATTGTTAATTATTGTTCATTTTTATTTGGAAATATACTACTATTTTACCTTTAAGGCGAAATTAATTTGAGCTAAGTTATGAATCGAAAAATATTCCCTGTTTTTTTCTCTGTTTTTTCTCTACTATTTGCTTGTAAACCTGCTGTAGAGCAGAAAACGACAACAGCTACAGAATCCACCGAAGAGCATACGCATACTGCTCCACCGGCTCCGGTATTGACCAAAGATGTAAGTGATGCCATCAGTCAGTTGTCAGACATTACTCCCGGTCCCGAGATGTTATCCGGGCAGATCATGGATTGGATTAAATCAGGAGAATACGACTTGGGAAATACTTTTAAATTTATGAGTATCCGCTGGAAGGGACAAACTACAGAATGGATAGATTCAACATTAACCGAAGTAGATCAATTGGCAAGAATTATGACCCAGTTTCCAAAAATGCAGGTCAGCATAGAAGCTTATACAGATAACAATGGAGATGACAAAGCGAATGAGCGACTTACTCAACAAAAAGTGGATAAAATCAAGTCGAGATTGGTATCCGCAGGTATTGATGCTTCAAGAATCAAAGCAAAAGGAATGGGAGAAAAACTTCCTGTAGGTGATAATAAAACGATGGAGGGACAACTGATCAACAATCGAATAGAGTTGTACCTAACAAGGTTTAATCAATAAGGTCGTTTTATTTAGAATTCTTTACCCAATTTTCCACCACTGTAGCAACAGCCTCTGCCACACCGGCATCGAGAGCATTAGGAATGATGCAATCTCTTGATGGAGTCTTTACATAGTTTGCTATGGCTTCTGCAGCCGCAAATTTCATATTAAGATCAATTCGTTTGGACTTGGACCTGAGAGCTCCCAAAAATATTCCCGGAAAAGCCAAAACATTATTCACTTGATTGGCAAAATCAGATCTTCCTGTTCCTACAACATAAGCGCCATGAGCATAGGCTACATCCGGCATAATTTCCGGTATTGGATTGGCTAAAGCAAGAATCAATGGGTCTTTAGCCATCGTTTCAATATGTTCTCCTCGGAGAATATTGGGTTTACTAACGCCTATAAAAACATCTGCGCCTTTTATCGCATCATAGACTGTTCCTTTGCTATTTTGCGGGTTAGAATAGTTCAGTACTTCTTCTTTAAAATCATTCAAATCCTCTCTATCGCGATCCAGAATGGCTTTGGAATCACACATGATCAGTGATTTTACAAGTTGCTGTTTGCTAGCGTTGGGATCAGGTCTGGAGATGTATCTCGCAATAGCAATTCCTGCGGCTCCTGCCCCATTAATTACAACCTTAAGATCTTGCATTTTGCAGTTTTTAAGCTTGCAGAAATTCATCAATGCCGCCAATACAACGATGGCTGTACCGTGCTGATCATCATGGAAAACCGGAATGCCTATATCCTGCAATCTCTCTTCGATTTCAAAACAACGCGGAGAAGAAATATCCTCCAGATTAATGCCTCCAAACACTGGAGCAATATTCTTGACAATGCTGATAATTTCTTCAGTATCCTGAGTGTGCACGCAGAGTGGAAATCCATCTATTCCGGCAAATTTTTTGAATAACATAGCCTTGCCTTCCATTACCGGAATTGCAGCATGGGCTCCTATATTTCCAAGACCAAGAACAGAAGATCCATCACTGAAAATGGCAACAGTATTGGATTTGATGGTGTAATCGTAAACTTTTTGAGGGTCTTTGGCAATTTCTTCACAAGGAGCTGCAACACCAGGGGAATAAGCTAAAGAAAGATCTTCTTTGGTCTGTATATCCAGTTTATTTTCTACCCTAATCTTACCCTTCAATTCCGTATGAAGAACTATAGAACGCTGAAAAACATCCATTTTCGTAATTTTCTTTTTGTAATATAAACTTTTGCTTGATTCAAAAGGTGGGTGAAGATAAGCCTATTCGTTGATATTAATGAATATCCGTTCCGAAATTGAATAATCCTCATTAGAAAACCAAAAGGTTTGGCTATTAAAATTCAAAATATTCATGTTATAATTTTTTTTGAAATCGGTTCTTTTGCATGGCTCAACGAGAGCAAAATGAGCTAAGGGTTTTAAATTGGGATGGACTTAAGCTTCTTCCAATTGAGACTTGATAACTCGTTTTTTACTCAGGCCGTTTTATCTTAAATCCAAAAATATTTTAGACCTATCATTGGTTTTCAAATTGACAATAGTGTGCTAAAAATCCCGGATACATAAACAGCATCTTTGTTTTACACTTTGCTTGGTCAAAACTAAATTCAAAAAAATTTTGGGCCCCTTAATCATTTGAATTGGGTTTCCAAATTCTGTCTAAAGATCTGTGCAGAATTTTATCTTATCCAATGAGTCTCATAAAACAAAAAAGACCTGCAACAATGGTACAGGTCTTTAAGAATTTATTTAATTCTGATTACTGATTAGCTTTTTGAGGGGCGATAAACTATGGGATTATAATGTGCTGATATTGTACCCAATTTCTTGACCCTGAGTTTGGCCGGCTTCAAGGGAGAAACGATAATGAATTCCTCCATAAAGATTTGACATAGTCACTTCTTCTGCCAACTGTTTGAATGAACGGTAAGATCTTGGACTGCCATCGATATCTTTTCTAAACTCGTAAGTTCTGTCTGTAAATCCAAAAGAGTATCCAAAAATACTTCCCAAAACTTCTGCAGCTGCTCCGGCAGTCGCAGCCTGTGCTGAAGAAAACTCAGGACTGGCTTGAGTATTGACAAGTGTGATAAAATTACCATCGATAAAATCTCTGATGTAATTGATAGGTCTTACTGTATTGAACGTGTATTTAGTTTTCCAAGCTACAACCGTAGCATCGTGCATTGCAATCCCAAGTTTCATCAGAGCCTGAGAAGCAAAAGCAAGATCTTTATTTTCACTGCGAATCAATTGCATTAAAATCGAAACAAGATGACCCGGAGTAGTGATAGAAAATTTCTGATCATCATTCCAGTATCTCACCATTGTCTCATCCGCTTTGGTCAGACTTTTGGTTCTGTTATGCACTTCCAAAGCATAAGCATACATTTCTGAGTTTGCTTCTGATGAAAAAGCAGGAGGAGTGTTATCTACCATCTTGCCATTGTTGGCTGAGGAGAAAGTTCTCACCTGTCCCCAGTAAGGAAGCAAAGGTTTTTTATCAGAGGTCAACGCAGGAGACCAAAGTCCATTGCCTTGAGGTAAAGTATAACTGCTTGGATAATTGTTAAGATAGGCTTCATCTTGTCCATCTGTCAGACTGTATGCAATGATAGCCTTAGAAAGATCGCTAGCCAATTGCTCTGTTCTGAGGATCACATCTTCTGTTGCAGCTGCATTGTATAATCCTTTATTTTTCTCGTACGTTTTAGTCAATTCTTGAGCTACTACTGGGGGAAGATTTCTATAAAAATGCTTACTCATTGAGAATAAAAGAACATTGTATGCTCTGTTCCAATCAATTTCTCCTGAACTAATCAATGAAGGCAATGATGAGGCATCAAAACCCTGTAATTTTAATGAAAAAGATGGAACCGAAGATTGGCTGTATGCTGCCAATTCGTTTAATGCAATACCAAAATAAGCATAGGCTCTTGCTGAAACGGGACAGGCGTATCCCGGAGAATTTTTGGTTGCTTCCAAGCTAAACTCCATCCAAGAAGAAAGCAACTCGGTGCTTGTTCCTTTTATGGAATTGCTTGCAAAAGTTTTTGGCTCATCCTTTCTGCATGAACTTAATGCAATCAATACAGAGCAACACAACAAAACTGCGAACTGAAAAGATAATCCTTTAAAAAGCCTCATGATAGTTTAGTTTATAGTTAGCTAAATTACTTTCAAAAAAGCCTTCAGAGAAGGCAATGTGATTGAGGCCTCGAACCATCATGGTTCAAAGGACAAAGGAAAGAATACGGTTCAAAGATATGATGCGCCTAAAGAACCACCAAATAAAAGCTAAAATATTTTTAAAATTTGGGGGAAACCCTAATATGTAATTTATCGTAATATGTGAGCCGAGGAGAGCAATAAAGGTACATAAAATAGTGACAATCTTTTTATTATATATTATTAAGGAAAATTATTAGTATAAAAAATACAAATTTTAATTTTGCTTATAAAATCTATCTAATTGTTTAAATTTCACATTGATAGTCAATTAGATATATTGATTTTAATTTATTAGTCAAAATTTATTATAAATAAATTACATAAAAAGCAAAAATTTCAGAATTTAATATTGAATAATAATAAATTTCGAAATTTAATTAAAATTAGCTTATTGACTCGGGTCATGAACTTTAGGCTAAATACTAGCTAATTGCTGTCTGTTCATTGGATTTCATTAAAAAGCAATGGCTTATTAAATCCGAATAGGATTAACTTTGCCCAAACGTTCAATTTCTTTTCCATGAAAATTACCATAGCACAACTTAATTTTCACATTGGCAATTTTGAAGGCAACCTAGAGCTCATGAAAAAAGCCATTGCCACGGCCCGATCTGAGGGTTCCGATCTCATTTGTTTTTCGGAATTGGCAACTTGCGGATACCCTCCCAGAGATTTTTTGGAGTTTCGGGATTTTATCCGTAGGTCTATGACTGTGATCCAAGCTCTGACGGAGCTGTCCGATGATCTGGCCATTGTTGTTGGAGCTCCAACCGTAAATCCGGAGATAGAAGGCAAAGACCTGTTTAATTCGGCGTTTTTTCTTTATCAAAAGAAAGTGCAACATATCGCTCATAAAGCTTTGTTGCCCAACTATGATATTTTTGATGAGTACAGGTATTTTGAACCGGCTAAAGAATTTAAAACAATTCCTTTCAAAGGAAAAAAAATTGCTTTGACCATCTGCGAAGATATTTGGAATTTGGGAAATGAAAATCCAATGTACACTGTTTGTCCTTTGGATGAAATGATAGCAGAAAAACCCGATTTAATATTAAATCTGTCGGCTTCACCATTTGACTATGTCCATGCGCATGATAGAATTGAGGTGATTAGAGCCAACGTCCAAAAATACAAAATACCCTTATTTTATGTCAACAGTTACGGAGCACAGACAGAGATCATTTTTGATGGAGGAAGTATTGTAATGTCTCCTGATGGACAGCTGTTTGATGAATTGGCCTATTTTAAGGAAGAGATCAAAACATACGATCTTGACACCGTTATTGCCGGAGGGCAGCAGCATGAACAAAGGAAAGAAAAAATAGACTTGATTTATAGAGCGTTGGTTTTGGGAATAAAGGATTATTTTTCTAAGATGAATCTCAAACAGGCCATATTAGGATTATCCGGAGGAATTGATTCTGCGCTCACTGCAGTCCTTGCTGCAGATGCCTTAGGTCCTGAGAATGTGATGGGATTGTTGATGCCGTCTCAGTTTTCTAGTTCGGGCTCTGTGACAGATGCAGAAGAATTGGTTCGCAACCTTGGGATCAAACATGAAATTATTCCGATCAAAGAAATCAATGAATCTTATTTAAAACAATTGCATCCTTTTTTTAAAGACTTGGCCTTTAATGTAACCGAGGAAAATATACAGGCAAGAATTCGCGGAATGTTGCTCATGGCGTTTTCTAATAAATTCTCTTATATCCTTCTCAATACAACCAACAAAAGTGAAATGGCCGTGGGTTATGGAACGATGTACGGAGATTTGTGCGGTGGCATTGCAGTGTTGGCCGATGTTTACAAAACGCAGGTCTATGAATTGGCAGAATACATCAACCGAACTAAAATCAGAATCCCTCTCAATACAATTCACAAAGCCCCCTCGGCAGAACTTAGACCTGGACAAAAAGACAGTGATTCTTTGCCTGAATATTCTATTTTGGATCAAATTTTATTGCAATATATTGAATTCAGAAAAGGGCCAACAGAGTTGGTGGAAATGGGGTTTGAACAATCACTGGTAGATCGAATATTAAGATTGGTAAACAAAGCAGAATTTAAAAGATATCAGTCTCCTCCGGTTCTTCGAATTTCTACTAAAGCCTTTGGATCCGGCAGGCGCATGCCAATAGAAGCTAAATATTTGTATTAGTTAAGGATGGTTTCATTCATCGTGGGCTTGGAAAAATATAGGATAGTCTGAAAGTTTTATGATGTTACAAGATGCTTTTTTACAATATTAAAAATAGTTTCTGATCTAACTTTCAACTGCTTTTTTAGCCCATTTTAAAATTCAGTTTTCAAGAATGTTATTCCACTATTCAGCACAAAATCTATTGATATCATCGGAATAATATTCCATTTTGCCTGAATTTGAGTTTGAAATCGGGCAAATCCTCATCTATCTCAATACCGTAAAATCTCCTGTAGCTTTGATCTCTCTTCCGTCTTTGAGTCTTACTATTGCAGCCCATACAAAAACTCCCGGATTGACCATCTCTGACTTAAATGTTCCGTCCCAACCCAGCTCCGGTATGTTAGCTTGAAATTGAGTTTTCTCCCACACTAACTCTCCCCAGCGATCGTAGATTTTCAATTCTTGGATTTGATCTATTTCTCCACTTGTGATCAGATGAAAATAATGATTCGTTGCAATGCCACTCCCCGGATGAATTACATTGGGTGCATAAATTTCAATATTGTCCTCTATGACTAGATATAAAGTAAATATAGAATCACATTGCTCCTTGGTCTTAAAATTTGCGGTGTAGGTTCCTGTTTCTTCATAATTTTGGTTGTTGATAGACCAATGATAATTTTGTTGGGTATAAACCGTATCCGAATGGAAATACTGTGGATGAATATAGACCAGTTTGTTTATTATAGAATCACAGCCATGGGCTGTCTGTTGATTGAAAGACAATACCTCGTCTTTTGTGATTCGGTTTCCGGTAATTGGGTCGATATATTCTTCACAAGCGTGAACCGTATCCAATATTAGTGTAGAAGGGAAAATCTCAATATGGAGTGTGACTAAGCTATCGCATGAATATTGGTTGCTCAATATTTGAGTATAAATGCCGGATTGTTTGATTACATTTCTATTCCATTCGAATGAATCGCATGCAGATTGCATCAGGATCGTCCGCGTACTTGGATGGATGGTCAATTCCAGTTCTGTAATACTATCACAAGAATGCTGTGTTTGATTTTTTGAAATATAAATGCCGGATTGTTTGTATGTAGAGCCATTCCATTCGAGAGAATCACAGGCGGTTTTTTGTTGCTTTATATTCTTTGTGGAATGGATGATGAGATCCAGCTCAATGATACTGTCACATGACTCTGTTGTAATCAATGTATCCCAATATACTCCGCTGTTGTAAATCTGTTTTCCTTTCCAATAAAATGAATCACAGCTTGTTTGTTGAATTTTAGTTTGTTTTCTCTGATGCAAAACAAGCTCAAGATTGACTATACTGTCGCAGCCGGTTCCGGATAATAAAGTATCTTGATAAATTCCACTTTTGTTGAGTTGCCTTCCGTTCCAATTGTACTCTTCACAGGCTACTGCGAATTCATTGCTGTACAAAACGGTATCGATGCTAAGATTCAGATATACTATTGAATCACAGCCATGCTCATTTTGTCCATTGAATGTGTATGTGCCTGAGTTAGTGTAAACATTTCCATTCCAATTGTAATTGCTGCAGGCTCTTGCATTTTGTATGACTGTATCGGTGGAATAAATTGTCAAATTGAGGATGATGATGCTGTCGCATGAATGGTCTGTCTGTCCCTGATATTTGTATGTTCCGGAATTGGTGTAAACATTTCCATTCCAATTGTACGATGTACATGCAGTATCAAAAATTATTTGCTCGGATTTTGGATAAATTTGCAATTCGAGGATTGTCAAACTATCGCAGCCGTTTGCACTCAATGTGTCATGCCTATACCTTCCGCTGATCGTGTATTCTTTATTGTTCCATTTATATTTTTCGCAGATCGAAATGTTCTGCATTACTGTTACAGAATCCACCAATTTGAGATCGAGAACAACTACGAGACTATCGCAGCCTTTTTCATTGCTGAGGACGTGAACATATCTTCCTGTATCTTGAATCGATCTTCCATAAAAATCATAAGAGGATCCTCTGCAGATTTCTGCATTGCGGTATGCCAATTCAGGTAAATCAAGACTATGAAAAAAATTGTCTGTGTAATCACATTCTAATAAAATAAAATCTTTGTCTCCGAAGGGGCCGGAATTATTTCTGTTGCTGTTTACCACAAGATAAAGTTCTCTGAGATTTTGTGCTGTCAGTCTGATCTCCAATCCTATCAGGCTATCGCCGGGATACAGTTTGGTTTGTGTATAATAAATGCCTAGCAATGCACCGCCTGTTTCCGGATTGCCATTATAAAACGAAACGGCGAGGTTGCTGTCTGCTTTTGCAGAAGCGTCGCTGCGATTGTACAAATCAAAATTTACAATATACTCATTTGTACTTTCATCATAGCGAATACAAAATATTGTTCCGTACAAGCTCGCCGCAGGAATTTTGTAATTTCCTGCCGAGTCCAATAGGGTTTGTTGTGCCATGAAGTTATTGTATCTGCCATTCTGATAAGTTGCCTGATTTTTTTGTACCCGAGGCACTGTGAGGTCATCATTGATGTAGAGTGGATTGTAGGCGTATTGATTCCAGATCGGACGGGCAGGTGCCCAGGGCAGACTGTCCGGTGGACCAAAAATCGTAAGGGGACCGAGATATTCTTGATCCCCGCATAAAGTACACATTCTAGAACTGCCTTGCTCATCAATTCCAGTTATTATTGGATATTCTGCATAAGTAGGTGATCTGCATTTTGCTTTATCAACTACATACGGTATAGTATCATTGTAGGCCAGAATCTTAATATACTGTGAATCCCTCAGTACCATTTCTTGTCTGCCGTCGCCGTCAAAATCAAACAAACTCACTCCCAATGAGCCGGACTCGTCTTGATTGGGCAATGACCACTGAAGTTTAAATTGACCTGTTCCGTTATATACATAAGAATAGGTCACGTTGATACGATCGAATATCAAACTGGGATAAATAGAATTTGAGATTTTTCCAATAGATACAATTCCCATATAATTAGAAGGAGAGGGAGGATAACATTTTGCTATTAATTTTGGATTCCCGCTGTTGTCCAAGCAATAGGCATAGACCAGTCCGGAATTATTGGCCCTTGCTGAAGCTACTACTACATCCAATTTTCCGTCAAGATTTACATCTGCTATAGAAGTAAGTCCGTCTCGGTACTCTCTATCCACAAGGATACTTTTTGCAGTCATGGTATTTCCGACACGACCATTCTTGTTTGTAATTTTTACCTTATAAATAGAATAACCGGCAGCAAGTTCTAAGTCTGTAGGGTCATCATCCAATTGCGCAGCTACTGCAACCGGAAAGGAAATTCCAAGAAATGTATCTCTACTCACACCGATAGCATTAGAACCACCATCCACTAACAATTTACCGGTCTGTGCATTAAATATTTTATTGTTGATATACAATTCCGGAACTCCATCCATATTAAAGTCTGCCATAGCCAATCCTCCGGATCTATAATATGGGCGATATTGGCTGCCCGGAGCATCTGAAATCCAGCGTAAGCTTCCGTCAGTATTAAAACATTTAATTTGATCATTAAAAGGGTTTATAAAATTCGATAGCACAATCACAATCTCTAATTTACCATCCCCATCAATATCTGCTAACAGATTTGAACTTGAATATACATCAGAGAAAGGAACATTTATACTAATTTTTTTTGTATTATTTCTAATATCATATATATAAAGTGAATCTCCATTATTAATCAAAATTTCGTGAATACAATCAGAATTAATATCAGCGAATAAAGGAATCCCATTACAATTTAAATAAGGATCCTTAAATTTTGTCACTGTTCCAATTCTGATAGGTTTTTTTTCAAACTTTGTATTTCTGTAACATTTTAAGGTATCGGTATTATTAATGCAATTATGGCTAAAAGCATATTGCAAATTAGAATAAAAAAATATTAGAGTGTAAACTACACATTTAAAATAAAGTAATAGCCTTATCATACAAAAAATGATAGTGACATTAATGGTTCAAATCTAATTCCTTATTTCCGGATTGTCAAGTGTTTCGTGATTTTTATTTTTTTTTTGAGGGATTGAATTTGTATAGAGGAGATGATGGCGTATAATGAACTAGGTTGGTGGCCATAATAGTTTTGAGACGTATAGAGCCTGTATTTTTTTTGCGCATTACAATTTTCAGTCCGGGTTTTAGCTCATTTCCAAAAAGATAGAACAAGCTAAAAAGCGGAGGTTCCAAACCTAGCCCCGGCTGAAAAGGAGGCGCAGGGCGCCGGAATGGAAGACGGGACCAAGAATACAGGTGGATCTGAGAATATGCTGCTCCTGATGAATATTTATAATAAGGTTTCGGCGAATAGGGGTATTTTTGTTGTCTGAAAAAACGAAGATGGAACGATTGCAAAATTATGTTTTAGGATCTTGGATCTCGGGGGAAGGCGAAGGCAGCATGTTGTACGATGCAGTAGATGGTTCTGCCATAGCGTCAGCCTCCAGCACAGGTCTTGATATGGAAGCCATGCTGAGGTATGCTCGCAAAACGGGAGGTCCTGCCCTGCGCAAAATGAGTTTTCAGGAACGAGGAAGAATGCTCAAAGCTCTTGCCCTCTATCTCACGGAACGCAAAGAAAGCTATTACCCTATAAGCTACAAAACGGGAGCAACGAAGGCCGACAGTTGGATTGATATCGATGGCGGGATCGGGACTTTGTTTGCTTACGCAAGTCTGAGAAGAAAACTTCCTGACCAAAGTTTTTATGTGGACGGAGAGCTTGCAGCGTTGAGCAAATCCGGTGGTTTTATAGGTCATCATATCATGGTTCCTAAAGAAGGTGTTGCGGTGCATATCAATGCCTTCAATTTTCCTATTTGGGGGATGCTTGAAAAAATTTCGGTGAACCTTCTTGCCGGAGTTCCTGCCATAGTCAAACCGGCTACAATCACGTCCTATCTTGCAGAAGCGATGGTAAGAGATATAGACAGGTCGGGCATTTTGCCTAAGGGGAGTTTGCAGTTGATCTGTGGGAGTGCCGGCAATCTGCTGGAGTTTGTGGAATCTCAGGATGTGGTAAGTTTTACGGGATCTGCACACACCGGAAGGATGTTAAAATCGCATCCTAAGATTATCTCGGAGTCTGTGCCGTTCAATATGGAAGCAGATTCTCTGAACTGTTGCATCTTGGGTCAAGATGTGGAGCCGGGGTCTGCCGATTTTGACACTTTCATTAAAGAAGTTCACCGAGAAATGACGGCAAAATGTGGTCAGAAATGTACAGCTATAAGAAGGGTCATCGTACCGTCTTCTAAGATCGATGCTGTCATTGAGGCTCTGTCGAAAAGATTGGACAGCACAGTGATGGGAGATCCTCGTCTTGCCGAAGTGAGGATGGGAGCATTGGCGGGGCAGAGTCAGCGCAAAGAAGTGTTGGAGAAAGTGGCTCTATTGTCGGAAAACTGTCCTATAGTGTACGGAAACCTTCATTCTGCCAATGTTCTTGGTTCAAATTATGAGACCGGGGCTTTTATGTCTCCTATACTGATGCTCAACCGAAGACCAAATGAATATTTGGCTACTCATGAGCTTGAAGCTTTTGGTCCTGTGAGCACCATAATGCCTTACAATGAAATGGAGGAGGCCATCAGTCTGGCTAAAATGGGAAAAGGAAGTCTGGTAAGCTCTATCATCACGTCGGATCCGAAACAGGCTACAAGCTATACCTTGGGAGCAGCGAGTCATCATGGTAGGGTTCTTGTGTTGAATGCTTCTTACGCCAAAGAAAGCACAGGACATGGCTCTCCAATGCCATTGTTGGTTCATGGAGGCCCGGGCCGAGCAGGAGGCGGAGAAGAGATGGGAGGATTGAGAGGAATAAAACATTATTTGCAGCGAACGGCCATCCAAGGATCTCCTGAAATGATAAGCGCCATAACTCAGCAATATCAACCCGGAGGTAGCACTCAGGAACATGACAAACATTTGTTCCATCATTACTTCGAAGAGTTGCAGGTGGGCGATACATTGGTTACTGCTAAGCATACTGTCACGGAAGCCGATATTGTCAATTTTGCCAATTTGAGCGGAGATCATTTTTATGCTCATACGGACGTTACCAGTCTTGAGGGTACAATCTTTACGGGTCGGGTAGCTCATGGGTATTATATTTTATCTAAGGCTGCAGGCTTGTTTGTGAGCGCAAAAAAAGGTCCTGTATTGCTCAACTACGGTATTGATGAATGTCGATTTACCAAGCCTGTTTATCCGGGGGCTACAATAGGGGTAAGGCTGACAGTGAAAGAAAAAGTAGCCCAAGAAAAAAAATCTGAAGAGGACATCAAAAAGGGAATCGTCAAGTGGTATGTAGAAGTGTTTGATGAAACCAATGAGACCGTAGCCGTAGCTACCATTCTCACTATGGTCAAAATGAAAGATCAACAATAAAACTGATTTAGAGTAAATCAATACGGAATAAAATTTAATGAATAAGTTTCTTTTATATTTTTCAGTCTGCTTATTTGCTTGTCATAGTTCAGGTCAGAAAGCATTTCATCTCAGTAATAAAGGAATAAGCTGTGATGGTTTACTTGAATCTTCGGAACAGAAGATAATTTGTGGGGATGCATCTCAAAATGCGGGGAGCCCGCGGAATGCTGCCGTAAGTGTCATCAGCGCAACTGAAACTCGAAGTTATCTATGGGACAATGTGTCCGGAAGTCGATTCGAGAAAATACTTAGTGGAAAGGAGCAATATTGTTTTACAGGATATTCGGGGTCAGAAAAAATTTCATCCGCCTGGTCGTTTTCAAAATCTATGGACTTCAAATGGATGAGTCAATGCTCAAGTTTATTTTCATTCAATGATCCGGGTGCAGCAATGAATGCAAAAGGCCAATTGATGGTTGCTTCTCGAGATCCATCGGCAACGGCTTTTTATGCTTATTTTTCTTTGCTGGATCCGAATGGAAAAAGTGTGTGGGTGAAAGGATTGGATCATATTGATCAACTGTCGGGAATCCGTGTCATTGATGGCGAACATTTTTTGATTGCCTTCAGGCAAAAGGGAGCCTACATAGATGGTGTAAGTTCTAAGAAGTACAGTATTTTTTCTTCATTGATTGTAGATCAAAATGCACAAATTGTACAACAGATCAAATATCATATCGATAATTCTTCTTATATAGATTTTGCAATTCAAACTGTGGAATCGGATCCTTCGGGCAATTTGATTTATGCCGGAACAATATTGAGTAAGACAAGAGTCAATGGTTTGTTTGTTTTTAAAACGGATGCAAGCGGCAAACTTTTGTGGTCCAACCAGTACCCAACAGATAAAACAATATTCAGCAAATCGATAGTTGCCAAAGACTCCAAATCCATTGTGTTGTTTGCGGATGCCTACGGACAACAGGGAGGATTTCTCATTGCTGAATTGAATGCTCAAAATGGTGACATCGTATGGCAAAAAGCCTATGAGGCTACAGCCTATATGCAAATCAAAAAAGCGTATAGCAGTGCGAAAGGGTATCAGGTTTTTTATGATCGGTTATTGAATTTTGCAAATTTTAGCTTGGATCAAAAAGGCAACAGCTGCTTCTCCTCAAAAGATCTTCTTATCAAAGACAAACAGGCCGTGGAAATATTGACGATGAACAATGATGCAAAATTTACGGACAGCGAACATCAGTGGAAGCCTGTGAATGGCGGGACTCTTAAGAGGGTTGAATTTGCTGTAGAGGTGGATTGTAAATAAGAAATGTGGTGAAGGTTTTTTGACATTTGGTCTATGGTTTTTCACTGTTCTTTTGGCTTGATCCAAAAGAACCAAAAGATCAAGGCTGTTTTCATTTCTTAACGCCTTTGTATTCATTCAAAAGCTAAACCGAAAAAACTCGCTGTGGCTTTTTCTTTCTTTTTTTTGGTTTTCTCCTCCTCTCGTTTTTTTGTTTATTCTCAGTTTGTGCTCAAACAGTTTTCTGTTTTTAACGCTTTTGAATAAACACAAAGTTGGATACCAAAATGAAAAATAACGTCTGGAATTTCTAATTGCATCGTCGCTGTATTTAACTTGGGGTTTTTTGACTTTTGGTCTTTGGTTTTTCACTGTTCTTTTGGCTTGATCCAAAAGAACCAAAAGATCAAGGCTGTTTTCATTTCTTAACGCCTTTGTATTCATTCAAAAGTTGGATACCAAAATGAAAAATGCCGTTCAGAATTTCTCATCTTAATATTTTAGACTATTGTGTAAGTCAATTTGGTATTAATGAAAAATGCCACAGATGAAGAGGATATCCTTGTTTTTAGCTTGGAATTTTCTGACTTTTGGTCTATGGTTTTTAACTGTTCTTTTGGCTTGATCCAAGAGAACCGGGTGAAATTCTTCCTCAGTAGGGATTTAGATTTTTGAATGTAGCGAATTACGAATGTGTCTTGAAAATTGACAATAGGTTTATCAATAAAAATACGATACTTTTATTCTTGTTCTCCTTTGAGTTTTTCCATATTCTCTGCGATACGCAGTGCCTCTATAATAGAGTCTATGTCGCCGTTCATGATGTCGGTTAGGTTATACATTGTCAAGCCTATTCTGTGATCTGTCATTCTGTTTTGGGGGAAATTGTAAGTTCTGATTTTGTCCGATCGATCTCCGGAGCCTACCAAAGATTTCCTTTCTGCTGCTATCGTGTTTTCGTATTTTTCTACTTGGGCATCTTTTATTTTTTGAATCAATCTTCCCAATGCAATTTCTCTGTTTTTATGTTGACTTCGGCTGTCCATACTTTCTGCTACAACTCCCGTGGGTAAATGGGTAAATCGCACACCAGACTCTGTTTTATTTACATGCTGGCCTCCCGCACCACTGGATCTGAAAGTATCGACTCTAAGATCTGCCTTGTTGATGTTCACATCCTCCAGCTCCATTTTGGGCATCACCACCACAGTGGCAGCAGAAGTATGTACACGACCACTGGCTTCTGTGTCAGGAACTCGCTGAACACGATGTGCACCACTTTCAAATTTCATTTTACCAAAGACATCATGGCCAGTTACATCCAATACGATTTTATTAAATCCTCCAACCGATCCCGGATTCTCATATAAAACTTCATAGCTCCATCCTTGAGTATCAAAATATCGAGTGTACATTCTATAAAGATCTCCTGCAAACAAACTTGCCTCATTGCCCCCTGTTCCTGACCTGATTTCGAAGATGACATCTTTGCTGTCCTCAGGATCTTTTGGAACCAGCAAGAGCTTGAGTTCTTCTGTCAATGTAGCTTGTTTTTCTTTGGATTCTGACATCACAGCCTCCGCCATTTCTGCCATTTCTCTGTCTCCGGTGTCCAACATTTCTTTGGCTCCCAGCATATCATTTTCTATGCGCTGATAGTCCAAGTATTTTTGGATTACCGGCTGAAGATCTTTGTATTCTTTACTAATTTTGGTGTATTCCTTGACATCCGAAACTACAGAAGGATCCGCCATGCGTTCTTCCAGATAGTTGTATCGTTCATATACCGATTGTAGTTTCTTGATTATGTCCATA
Source organism: Saprospiraceae bacterium UBA3362 (assembly GCA_002360455.1). Taxonomy (GTDB): domain Bacteria; phylum Bacteroidota; class Bacteroidia; order Chitinophagales; family Saprospiraceae; genus Vicinibacter. The sequence continues at coordinate 11,209 of DEQQ01000076.1, read as the reverse complement.
CGGAATTGATAAAATTGGCTGCAAACCTAAGGAGAATTTGGGAATTTTGGGTCAATGATCTACCTTTGTTAGATGTTGAATATTGAGTTACTCAGTCAAATTTGTGAGTTGCCTGGAGCTCCGGGTTTCGAAAAAGAAATCCGAAATTTCTTGATCACTCGACTTCAGGGGCACTGCGATTCTTTGGATATAGACAATATGGGCAACCTTATTGCATTGAAAAAAGGAAGGGACAATTCACAAAAATTACTGCTCACTGCCCATATGGATGAAATTGGATTTATCGTCCAGCATATAGACGAAGAGGGGTTTATTCGCTTTTTACCTTTGGGTGGATTTGATCCTAAGACCCTCACCGCTCAGAGGGTTTGGATACATGGTCGAAAAACGATCATAGGAGTAATGGGCACAAAACCAATCCACATCATGAGTCCGGAAGAGAGGAATAAACCGGCTCAAATCAAAGATTATTTTATTGATACTGGATTAAGCAAGGCTGAGCTTGAACAAATTGTTGACGTAGGAGACTCCATCACCAGAGAGCGATCATTGATAAAAATGGGAGAATGCATCAATGCCAAGTCCTTGGACAATAGAATTTCTGTCTTTATGTTGCTTGAGGCCTTCTTGGCTCAGCAAGACTGTTCGGTAGATACTTATGCTGTCTTCACGGTACAAGAGGAATTGGGATTGCGAGGAGCAAGAATTGCTGCCAATGCCATAGCTCCTCAATATGCTATCAACATAGACACCACGATAGCTTATGACGTTCCGGGGGCGACAGCTCAAGAAATGTGTACTCGCCTTGGAAAAGGAATTGCAATCAAGATAATGGACTCAAGCGTTATCCCTGACGTAAGAATGATCAAATTTTTAAAAGACCTGTGCGCAAAACATCAGATTGAATGGCAGTCCGAATTGTTATCTGCCGGAGGTACTGACACTGCTGTCGTGCAGATGACAGGGAATGGTTGTATTGCAGGAGCCATTTCTGTTCCTACAAGAAACATCCATCAGGTCATAGAGATGGTCCACGGTAAAGATGTGGCTCATGGTATAGATTTATTAAAATTGATTATAAATTCAATAGATCAGTTTGATCGACAATTTTAAATCATGTGGAGAGAAGAAGATAACAAACTAAAAGCAAGATTTATATTCAAGGATTTTATTTCTGCTTTCTCTTTTATGGCTTCAGTTGCTCTTGCGGCTGAGAAAATGGACCATCACCCCAATTGGTTTAACAGCTGGAATATCGTAGAGATAGAGTTGTGTACACACAGTGCCGGAAATACCATTACGGACAAAGACAAAAATCTTGCAGAAAAGATTTCTGCAATTTATTTAACATATCATAGAGAATAAAATCTATGTCATCCCATAAAATCAAATCTTCTCATTGCGGTAACTGCAACCATCCCTTTACTCAAAATGAAAATTATTGTCCCCAATGCGGACAGGACAATCACAATCCCAATCGATCAGTCTTATTCATTGTCGAAGAATTTTTTGAAACTCTGTTTCACTTTGATACCAAGGTGTGGAAATCCATTTTTACTCTGATTGGGTTTCCCGGAAAAATGACCAATGAATTTGTAGCCAACAAAAGAGCCCGATATGTACCGCCATTGAGGTTTTATATTTTTGTCAGTGTAATCTATTTTGCAACAGATAAATTTTTACAAGATCATTCTTCAAAGGCTATAACGGAGGATTTCTCCAAAGGATTTGATGAAGGGTTTATGGGGGATTCGACAAAAGAATTATCAAAGGGTACATTTTTTAAGCTGAAGGTTAATGAAACTAATGAGGAGTTGCCGGATACGTCCTTTCTTGCGGCTAATGGCTATGGTATTGATAAAAAAGATCTTGTGCTTTTTAGATCCAAAGATCCCGGCTTAAGAGATTCGTTTTATAGAAAATACAACATTCATGGGTTTTGGAGGAAATTTAAATTCAAACAAAATTTGAATATCACGGAAAAAGGTTCTGACTTTTTTATTGGGGTTTTCGAAAAAATGCAAAAGCACATATCGATATCCTTTTTCCTGCTTATGCCTGCCTTTGCATTTGTGCTAAGGGTGTTCAATTTTAGGCACAGAAAAAATTATTATGAGCATTTGATATTCTCTGTTCATTTTCATACCGGCAGCTTTATATTGTTATGGATTGCCTCACTGTATGATTATTTTTTAAAGTCGAATATTCCTACCTTGTGCTGCAGTTTTCTCCTTGTGCTTTTTTTTGCTGTTTCTCAGCAAACCGTATATCCGACATCAAAAATCAACAATTCCGCTAAAACAATCTTGATTGGATTCTCCTATCTATTGATTAGTTTGATCATTTTTATTCTTATGTTTGCCTACAATTTGATGATCTATTAAATTGGTTTTACAACATTTCGGATTATTACACTGGGCAGCGAATCAATACAATTTTGCAACAGGATATAGCATGTAAGATGATTCTGAGAATTGAGACCGGCTGTAAATATAATATAGCTGCTCCCAACCGTCCTGTGAAAAGAGAGTGTCTTGAGCTTGTTTTTGGGTAAATTCAGATTGCAATTCAGGATTCTGTTTAAAAATAGTTTCAACCATAGGTTCAAACAAATAATCTGAAAAATATTCTTTGCGTTGCAGCATGCCATCAAAAAAATTCCAAGCAAAATAGGAGTCTGCAGCCTGGGGTTCTAAACACTCTATAATGTATCGGCGAGCAAATTGCGTTGTAGGAATAAGAAGGTCGCCTTTCATAAAACATTGCATTGTCGGAATCTCTGTAAGCTCCACTCCACGATGAAGAAAATGATGTTCGTAGGGTTTCTCTGGGCTGGCAAACTTATCAATGCGATAAGAAGAAACTTGAATACAGCTGTCTTGCGACAGAGTGGTATATTGAATTTTATTTAAATCCAAACGAAGCGTGATTTGGTGATAGGCTTGTGGGATAATGTAGTATGCAGGAATCTTGGTGTTGATTGCCGGCTCAAAATGATTAAAAAATGGAATTTTTATCTTGGCCTCCATGGTCTTGTCGTATCTCACTATAGCTTGATGGATAATAGGACTTAATGCGTTCATTGTTGGGTAAGATCTGAACTCGATACTGTCGGCAATCAGATCGTTGAGTTTCCATTTTATTGTGTATTCTGATTTAGATTGTTCGTATTTTATTGATTCTTTTTTCTTTTGCAAGATTACTGATTTATATTCATAAGAGGTTTTGAGCAAAAGATGAAGAAAGCGTTTTGTACTTTCTACTCTTACTGCGAAAGGCTTAAGCATGTGCGTCTCTGTCATAAAAGATAGGCAGTGAAACAAAGAGGTATACCCGGTGGAATAACGAGGAGTTTCCAAGAAATCATAGATTCCATTTTCCGGAATATCTTTGAGCTCAACATACGGAACCATTTCATCTTGTTGCAATGCCATTTGAGCATAAAGTTTAGGCAGCATTTCCCCAAATAAAAATTCAGATAAGGGTTTGCTTAATTTATCACGTTGAGTAGTAATCAAACTAATGTTGTAAGGATAATCGGCTCCATCGGATGTATGAGTATCTACAAAAACATCCGGCTGCCATTTTTGAAAGCAAGCAGTGAAGCTCATTGCATTTCTACTGTCGCATTTGATAAAATCTCTGTTGAGATCAAGGTTTTGCATATTGCCTCGAAATCCGTAGGATTCCGGACCATTTTGATTTACTCTTGTTGTAGAATTTCTCCGCAAGCTTCCTCCTACATTGTAGATGGGAATGATCACTAGAGTGATGTCTTTTAGTATTGATTTCAGTTGAGGGTTAAGACAACATTCTCTTGCAAGAATCATTGAGGCATCAATCCCTTCCGGCTCACCCGGATGTATGCCATTATTGATCATCAGGACTAATTTGTTTTTTTGCTTTGCTTTACGTGGATCAAAACCTTCAGAAGACAGAATAACTTCATGAACAGGATAAGAAACATCGGAGGGTCCAATCTCATTGACTTTAACCAGTTTCGGAAAAGATTTACTCAAAGCTTTATAAAAAGCAATGCATTGATGATAAGTGCATGTTTGATTTTTATTTTGTTCAAATGGAGTTATCCAATCTTGTTGGGCATTTAATTTTATAAAATAAAATAGGAAAACGCAGAAGAGAAATTTCAATTTTAGATTCATCAGTGGAGGATTGAAAAAATGAGTAAACAAATGAACTTAAAGTAGAGAATGCCTGAGGTGCCTGTAAGGCTTGGTGCAAAGCACCGAACCCAACGGGTGAGCCTGTAAGGGACCGACTCCCATTGCAAAGCAATGAGGAGGCAGGCCCTCATTATTAAATTGGATAGGTAATAATAAACGAGGATCAAAACTATAGTCATGAGGAGGGATCATATCAGTAAGCTATTAAAATTGCCAATAAGTTGTAAAAGCTTGCAAACCATTTGGATAATTGGGAAAACTTATTATACTTTTGCACAAAAATAAATTAAATTAATGGAACAAGTTATCACTTCTACTTCGTACAAAGTAAAAGACATAAAGTTGGCCGATTGGGGTCGTAAGGAAATTGAATTGGCAGAAGCAGAAATGCCCGGGCTTATGTCTCTCCGTGAGCAATACGGAAAGAGTAAACCGCTTGCGGGTGCTAGAATAGCCGGCTGTCTTCACATGACCATTCAAACTGCTGTATTGATCGAAACCTTGATTGAACTGGGAGCTGAAGTATCCTGGTCTTCATGCAATATTTTTTCTACTCAAGATCATGCCGCTGCTGCCATTGCCGCAGTAGGAATTCCTGTATATGCATGGAAAGGAATGAATAATGAGGAATTTGATTGGTGCATCGAGCAAACTTTGTTTGCATTTAAAGACGGGAAGCCTCTTAATATGATTTTGGATGATGGAGGTGACTTGACCAATATGGTTTTAGATCGTTTTCCGGAATTGGTAAATGGCATAAGAGGAATCTCTGAAGAAACCACTACAGGTGTACACCGATTGTATGAAAGAATGACAAAAGGAACATTGCCTCTTCCGGCCATCAACATCAATGACTCTGTAACCAAGTCAAAATTTGACAATAAATACGGATGCAAAGAGTCATGTGTAGATGCCATCAGAAGAGCGACTGATATTATGATGGCAGGAAAAGTTGCCGTTGTTGCAGGGTATGGTGATGTGGGCAAGGGTTCTGCAGCTTCATTGAGAGGTGCAGGCTGTAGAGTGATCGTTACTGAGATTGATCCTATCTGTGCATTACAAGCTGCAATGGATGGTTTTCAAGTTATGAAAATGAACGATGCCGTAAAACATGCCAATATTATTGTAACTGCTACGGGCAATCGCGATATCATCTCAGCAACTCATTTTAAGGCGATGCGCGACAAAACTATTGTGTGCAATATAGGTCACTTTGATAATGAAATAGATGTTGCATGGTTAAATCAAAATCATGGTAACAGCAAAGTAGAAATCAAACCTCAGGTAGATAAATATTCTGTCGATGGAAAAGATATCATCTTGCTTGCAGAAGGAAGATTGGTAAATCTTGGATGTGCTACCGGTCACCCATCCTTTGTAATGTCTAATTCTTTTACGAATCAAGTGTTGGCACAACTTGAATTATGGCAATTTTCTGATAAGTATGAAAACAAAGTTTACATGTTGCCAAAACATCTTGATGAGCAAGTAGCTCGATTGCATCTTGCAAAAATAGGAGTTGAGCTTGAGACATTGAGTCCACATCAGGCTGAGTATATCGGTGTAAGCCAAAACGGGCCATTTAAGCCTGAATACTATAGATATTAATTGAATTTAAGCTATAAAGAAAAAAAAGCCTTCGCTTTCAGCGAGGGTTTTTTTTATTGTATAAAAACATGATCTCTTGATTGCAATCCAATCAAGGTAATATCATTAGATAAAGATCTATTAGGAAATTTATTCTTCTTCTGTAGAAGCTGTAGATTGTTGTTCTGATGAGAGGGTTTCATCTTGTTCTGACTCCGGTCTTTCTTCCAGCCAAAACTGATTGAGATGATTTCCTTTTATTAATCTTAATTTCTGAAGATTGATAAGCTCCAACATGGCAAGAAAAGTGATAATGGCGTGAACTCTGTTTTCGCAATCTTCAAACAATTCTTCGAAGGTTGCTTTTGATTTTTTCTTTAGAATATCAAATATTTTTTCTTGCTGCTCGCCAATTGTATATTCGTAATTATAAATCTTATGAACGAGAGTAGGCGTTGTATTAAACCTATCCATTAACTTTTGGAAGGTTTTCATGAGATGAAACAAATTGAGGCTGTCCCATTCAGCATCCACAAGAGCTTTTTGCGCCAAAGCATTAAACTCCGATTGCAGATTTCCACGATTCAATCTAAAATATTGATCGTCTTCCATTCTGCTGAGTTCGTTGATGGCTTCCTTTACGGCTTTATACTCCAATAATTTTTGAACCAATTCTTTTCTAGGATCAATTTCATTATTGTTTTCATCGAGTTCGCGACGAGGAATCAACATTTTTGCCTTAATCCTGATCAAGGTAGCCGCGACCAAAATAAATTCACTGGCCAAGTCCAGATTAAGTTCTTCTGCCTGTCTTATGTAGGATAGAAATTCTTCTGTAATTTGAGAAATAGGAATATCGTAAATATCCAGTTCGTCGCGTTCTATAAAAAACAGCAATAGATCAAACGGCCCTTCAAATTGCTGCAATTTAATAGTGTAGTTTTCCACGTTTCCAGATTTGGACTGCGAAGATAGCATATTTCGCCCAAATCCATGCAGCAATAGCACAAAATGCTTGTAGCCTATCCCTAATAAGCCGAGCAAAATCCTAAAACAATGATCTGAACTTCAGTAATTACCTCATAATCTCCCTCAAAGCTCAAATTAGATCTTTAGATTCGATATAGTTTTTAGACTTTTGCATCATGAACCAAGGTCAACTGCTACTTTTCCCTGTTCCGCTTAGTGGCGGGCTCATTTCCAGTCTTTCTGTGGATTCTGTCCAAGCTATGCAACAGACAACTTTTTATGTTGTAGAAAATGCAAAAACGGCTCGGCATTGGATCAAAGCTATAGCACATCCTGTCAAGCTCCAAGATATTCAGGTTCTGCAAATCGATAGGAACAAACCTACAGGACACTGGCCTGAGATCAGGCAGATTCTTCATTCCGGCAGATCTGTAGGACTTATGTCAGAGGCCGGACTCCCCACTGTTGCCGATCCGGGCTATGAGTTAGTCTCTGCTGCCCACAAAGATGGAATAGTGGTCAAGCCTTTTGCGGGTCCCAATTCTATGATGATGGCACTGATGAGCAGCGGGCTACCGGCACAACAATTTTGCTTTGATGCCTATCTTCCCAGTAAAAAAGATGCCTTAAGACCTGCTGTGATTAGACTCGTTCAAGAAATCAAAAAAAATGCCGTCACAAGAATATTTATGGAGACCGCCTACCGTAACAACCAGCTCTTTGAGACATTGCTTGCTCATGTGCCGGATTCATTTTTGCTGTGTATAGCTGCCGGTATCAGCTCCGGTCAAGAGTTTATTTTTACAAAAACCATCAAAGAATGGAAAGAAATGACAGATCACCGCTGGATAGAACTTCCTGCCATCTACGTATTGCAACAAGCTCAACATTAGGAGCAAAGATTGAAGGGTTCTGGGTTTGGTTGTAGTCCCGCCTTCCATTCCTGCACTCTGTGCATCCATTGCAGTCGGGGCTAGGTTTGCCTCGGCAAGTTTTAGCTTGTTTTGGGAGAATCTATTGCAGAGAAAAAATGAACCGGGATAAAAAAATACATTCGCTTAACAGGCTTCTGCAACAACTTCTGTTACTTCCGGAACCATACGCTTGAGGAGACCTTCGATACCGCTTTTGAGAGTCACTGTACTAGATGGACAACCACTGCAAGAACCTTGCATCATCACAGTTACTACCCCTTGATGATAGGACTTGAATTCTATATTGCCACCGTCCATTTCTACAGCCGGTTTGACATAATTTGTAATCATCTCTTTGATTCTTCGCACAATCTCAATATCCTTTTCGTCATACTTTCCTTCATTGGCCGCCAGCTCTTGCTGTTCAATATGCTCACTGTATTTTTCATGTACCACAGATCCACCTTGTTCGATGTAGTTTTTTAAAAAATCCTTTATTGGAAGCATTATTTCATGCCAACTGTAATCAGGCTTTTTGGTAATGGTAACAAAGTTGTTGGAGATATAAACACTCTGAACATACTCCAGTCCGAATAAAGCAATGGCAAGTTCGGACCATTCTTTAGCTGACTCCAAGGTTTTGAAGTCTGCAATACCTCTAAAAAGCATTTTGTTACTCACAAACTTGAGAGACTCAGGATTAGGAGTTTGTTCTGTGTACAGTAATAATACCTGTTTGCTTGTAGTTTCCATGGAGGAGATCATAAATGAAAAAAAATAACACCAGTTTGGGAGCTTTGTTTAATTCGGATCTATAAACTAAAATCACAGAATGTGTATGATTGAGGTTTCATACCAAAATTTCCGGCCAATAATTCTGCTATAAGATTTCTATTTGCAACAATGGTTCACGAAATTTTAAGAGTAAAATTCTACCCGATCCAAAGCTAAATAACAAGCTAAAATCGGCTTTGTCTCAGGCCAACAATATTGGGGAATTTATGAACTCAGCTTCTTCAAAAATCTTTTGAGATTCATTGCAAATTTACAAATGCTTTCTCTCCCAATGGACTTTAATGGAGATGAATTCACATCCCTTTTCTTTATCGAAAATTGACTACTTTTTTTGGAATAAAGAAGAGTTTCAATTTGTGAAATTGCAAATAAAATTAGTCTTGTCCGTTTTCAGTTTGACATTCCTTTTGTCACAGCCCAAATATTGTCTAATGCTTTATCAAAAAGAAATACACTGCGGTTTAATGAAACATGACATTTATTTCTACTCATCCTTTTGGATTAGTAATTAAAAAAAGGCCGGAACACGTGTACATGTTCCGGCCTATAGTTCAGAAATCCTTACCAAAAATTCTTAATGTTTGATTTGGAGTATTTTGCTTTGTGTAACTCCTGCAGTTGAAACAGATTGCACGATATAATTACCATCTGCCCATTGGCTCACATCAATTGAAAATTGATGTGAATTTCTACCTCTGCCGGAATCCCAAACTCTCACACCAAGACTGTTGTAAATACTTAGGTGATCCACTTCAAAGTGATCTGCTTTGATATCCAACAACTGAGAAGCCGGATTAGGACTGATCAATAATTGAGCTGCTTCTTGTGGAGCTGCCACAATAGCCGGTATTTCTTTTGACTCAATTTCATTGGCATCAAAAGCCATCTGATCTGCAGCGCAGCCATCACAGTTGAGCTTTACAGGATCCAGCTCTTGAGTTAATTGATTTTGACCTCCACTTCCAAAGGTACTGGTGATATTGACACAATAATCTTCTACCTCTCCGTACTGGAATATGCAGCATGAGTTGCCTGCATAACCTCCGTAGGACATTGCTATTCTCATTCTTGTAACTTTAGGAGGGCAGGCACAAGATCCTGGCAAGGTGATAGTTCCACACAATCTTGAACTTCCGTTACCATAAGCTACGAACTCGTTTGCATCTTCAAAATCTCCATCTCCATTGTAGTCTATCCAGATTCTCCAATACACGATATAAACGTTAGAAGCATAACCCGGAGTCAAACAGATATTGTACGTTTTACCCCAAGCTACATTGGCACACATATTTGTAAAATTGCCGTATCCGCCATTATTTCCACTTGTATTATTGAGATTAGAAAAGCTGACATTCTGAATCCACATATATCTACTATCGAGACCTTTGGACGTACAGTAATTGCCATTATTGTTATTATTACAGTTGACGGTCACAGTAAATGAGCAGGTATCTGTCAATGAACCTTTGTAGGCTACATATTTTACGATAGTAGTTCCGCATGGGAATAAACTTCCACTAGGCAAGCCTGAGATAAGTCGCACATCTTGACAAGGAATTTCGCAAATGAATTCTCTCGTACAGTTTGGATATTGATCATTCCAGGTACCATCAGGAAGAATTTCGCAATGATCTTGGTCGCCGTTGGCATTATTAGGTTGGCCCGGATACCAGTTGGTGTAGTTTAGCGGGCTTCCATCACTCCATTCATACACACCCTCTGATCTTACATCATTTAATCCAATCCAAGCGGTAGCTCCCATTATCTTACTGGTGATAAAGGCGTTTTCTGCTGCAGAGTTTATAGAAATTAGATCGCCACCCACACTTCTGCAAATGGCTTTTGCATTTTCCCAAGTGTTAGGCTGTAGGCTGCAGAAATATTTGTGCCCATTGAATGTACCGACATACATAAATCCCGGCAATGAATCTGAGCAAACCCCACCGCAAGCAGACAGGCTTGGAGGAGCATAATTGACATATGCGCCATTCAGATTAGGGTCAGTTCTGTTGACAGTAATATCTGCCGGACAGGTCAACTCCAATCCCCCACCTATAACATTAATATAGAAACTGTGAATGGATGCATTCCCACAAGCATCATAAACAGTATAAACTATACGGTATGAACCGGCTCCAAGAACAACACCGGGTTGCAAATTGCTTGTAATGCTGACCGCGCCGCAATTGTCTGTTGCTGTAGGTACCGGCCAATAGATGGCCTTCTCGCAAGCTCCTTGCAAATCAACTTGGAAATTGCCGGGGCAAGAAGTAAACATTGGTGGTACATTGTCTTTAAGTTCTATGGACTGATGACAGATCGAAAACAAATGTGGATAATTTGGATCTGCGGCTTTCCATATACGGATTAGTTTTTTTGCATTGGCACAAGGTCCACTAGACAATATAGAATCTCTATAGGTGATTTCCGGAGTGCTGCATGCAGGCGAAGATTTTGTAGCCGAGGCCATTCCTGTAAAATTTGGTCCATAGGACTGAGCAGGGCAACCGGTATATGGAGGAGGGCAGGTTAAGATTGGAGGTTGATTACAGCAAGTATTAGGAACTGTTACAGTAAAACTATGCTGAGCCGCATTACCACAACCGTCTGTAGCTGTATAGGTCACGATAGTTGTCCCGACATTAAATGTGGCGCCGGGTTGATGAGTAGAACTAAGATTGACTTGACCGCAATTATCTGTTGCTGTCGGAGGAACCCAATTGTAAATTGCCTGACAATTTTGATTAGGTTGTATTGTAA
>DEQQ01000102.1 GCA_002360455.1 Saprospiraceae bacterium UBA3362 | reverse complement strand
GTGGCTGTTTTCTTTCTTTTTTTGGTTTTCTCCTCCTTTCGTTTTTTTGTTTATTCTTGGTTTGGGCTCAAACAGTTTTCTGTTATTAACGCTTTTGAATAAACACAAAGCAGGATACCAAAATGAAATACACTCTAGTCCAATATTATGCGATGAATTCGCCCATACTTCGTTCCAAATCCTCGATATAGTGACCCACTATATCTCCGGTTTGCGCCTCGTCTGGACAAATTTCTCATCCTAATATTTTAGACTATTGTGTAATTCAATTTGGTATTAATGAAAAATGCCGGTAGGAATTTCTCATCCTACTATTTTAGACCATTGTGTAATTCAATTTGGAATTGAATGAAAAAGAACAAGTTGAAGAAATATTTGAATGATATTAAGCTTTAGTTTATTTTACTTTATTGTCTCAAAATATAAATCTTTTTTAGATGAGACCACTTTATCAATATCCTATTGAATAGAGATTGGAGTGTTATTATTAAATTCTTATCCACTTTAATTTAACTCTCTTTGACAGGGCTCCTTTTGTTTGTTTTCATTTGGATAATATCAACTAAAAAAGCAAATGCCATAGAAAAATAAATATATCCTTTTGGAATTTTAAAAGAGAGACCATCTGCAATTAAAGCAACTCCTATCATCATTAAAAAACATAGGGCCAGAATTTTAAATGATGGATGCTCCAAAATAAATTCATGAATTGGTTTTGCTGCAACCATCATGATGAGTACTGTGACGATCACTGCAACATACATTACCCACAACTCCTCTACCATTCCTACCGCAGTAATTATCGAGTCTATAGAAAAAATCAAATCAAGAACAATGACCTGTCCAAGTAATGAACGAAAAGAATGAGTGCTGTTTCCCGGAGATATCTCTGACTGAGCCATTTCGGTCTTATGGTAGATTTCCTTGCTGCTTTTATAAATTAAAAACAAACCTCCAATCAATAAAATAATATCTTTGCCTGTAAAATCAAATGTGAAAAAAGAGAAAAGAGTCTTATCCAGTTTTAAAATAAGACTGATGAACGCAAGAAATAGTAATCTCATAACCATGGCTAAACCAATACCCCAATATCTTAATTTTGCCTGCTGAGCTTTGGGTAATTTGTCGGCTAAAATTGAAATAAATATCACATTGTCTATGCCTAAAATAACTTCCAAGGCAATAAGAGAAACAAGTGGAATTAAAAAGTCTACCATATTTTTGAATTTTATTGTAACTGACCAGCACACCATTGAAGGGAGTACATTGTTTTATTGTATTTTGTCTTCAACTCAATTAATTTAATCTCATTTTCCAAAACCTTAATCTCCCTATTGTTGAGTAGAAACATTGAACTTTCTCCATTGAGAAACAGGCTTTCCTCTGCTCGGAGCATAGCCTGGTAGTTGGAGAGTAAATTTATTTGAACATCGATTTGTTTTTTTAATATCATGAATTCATTAAAATAGCTCTCAAGTTTTACATTGATAGCGTTCCGCTTTTGGATGCTGAAAATATTGTTCTCAAGTATTTTCAATTTGGATTTTCTATATTCGCCTCTAGCTTGACTTAAGAATAAAGGCATTTCGAATTTCAAGCCATATTGATAATTATTATCTAAAAAAAATCCTTGTGAATTTAAAATACTATTTCCTTTGGCAAGATGATTATAAGTCAAATCCAATCTAGGTAAAAATTCCTGAAATTTTAGTTTCTTATCTATTTGAAGAAATAAATCTTTTTGGGAGTACAATTGCAATTCAGGATGATAGTCTTGAGCCAACTTTTTAAGCTGGTCTAACTGATCTGTAAATCCTATTGGAAATAGCTCATTCTCCAAGGATTCTTTTGGAGTAATGTCTTGTGGCAAATTGAAGGGGATAAAATTTTCTTTCCAAAAATATACATTCAATTCTAAAGATTTATTTTGAAAATTGAGTAAACTCTCGGCTACTTGCAATTCAAACAGTTGCAATTGAGTCAACGCTTCTGTTGTATCTATTGCCGGCCTTTCTCCGTTGGTGTATGATTTTTTAATCAATTCGAAACGCCGCTTATTGGTTTGAAGAGCTTTTGTAATAATATTGAAACTGTTATAAGCGTTGACCCAATCCCAATATGCAATAATTGCGTTCATTAATAAATCGTTGATGATCATTTGTCTTTCTGTGGCACTCATTGTGTTCATGATTTTAGCCTGTTTGAGATAAGCCCTTCGCTTGTCCAACACCAAGTTTTTTAACAAAGGAATATGGACTGAAATATAGCCAAATTTGCCCTTAGTTTGTGATGGGTCAACCCTTTGTCCATCTAAGTTTTCAATCCCGGTTGAAATATCAATTCCATACCATGTGGGAATCGTAATATTGGGATGCCTGTAGTTGTAGTAGTTTGTATCTTGAAATGTTTTATCCGAAAAATAAGAATTGATTCTGGGATTAAATGCTGCTTGGGCAATAAGAATATCAGCTTTTGATTGATCAATATTAATATTTGCTAATCTAACTACAGGATGATATTGTCTTACAATCGACAAAAATTGTTCGGCGTTCAATGTCAAATCCGCCTTCGACTGCCCTGATGCAATAAAAGTATTAATAAGCAGCAGACCTAATAAAAAGGATGATCTCATTTACTCTGTGTTTTACTTTGGTTATTTTTTTCGTAATAATCTGGAGGAAAGCCATTAATATTTCTCCATAGTTCATACCAAATGGGAACTTCTTTGCAAAATACTATACTATTTGTTCCGACGCCAATCCTAAGTTGTTCAGGCCAAGGTTTAAATCTTTTATCTTCGGCAGCCAAAACTCTATACTTTCCATTTTGACCTATTGCGTTTTCTATAGCAACAATATTTGCCCCAAAAGTACCATAGCTTGCCTTTGGCCACCCGCTAAATACTATAGCCGGAAATCCATCAAAAGTCAATCGAACGGTCTGACCAACATTGATTAAAGGAAGATCGGTTGCATTCACAAATATTTCTACTGCAAAGTCTATTTGATCTGGTACAATATAAGCAATAGGCTCACCTTCTTTTAAAATTTCTCCAATTCCAGCCTTATTGGCTTGAACAATTTGTCCTTTCTGTGGAGCAGTAACGACGTAGCGATTATTTCTAATTTTATAATTACTAAGTTGATTTTCGATCTTTGCTATTTCTCCCTCGGTATTAGCGAGAAAGCTAAGATTTTGAAATTTATCAGATTGAGCCTTATTTATTTTTTCAGAATAATCTTGAATAGAGGCCTCTTTTTCAATTTGGATATTATTGATTTCTTGTTGAGTTTGAAAAATTTTATTCATTGTGATAGTCTGTTTTGCAAGTGCATTTTGGTATTGAATATTTCGCTGCTGCAGTTGAGTTTGTGAAACCAATCCCTCATCAAACATTTTTTGCTGTCTCTCAAACTGATTTTTTAGCAAAAGGACTTCATTTTCATTGGCAACCAATTCTGCTTTCTCTGCCGCCAATTTTTGACTTATTTGAGTTAATTTGTTATTTAATTGATCTAACTTTAAATTTCGTGCCGCATTTAAATTAGAGATTTGGCCTTTTGTAGCCGTCACTTTATTATTGTAAAAATCAATACTGCTTTTTTTGGCTTCCTTTTGCAATTGTGTTGTATGGATAAGATTGGGATCCAAATAATCTTCCTTAATTTCAGAAAGAATAAGGATTGTATCTCCTTCAGTTACAAAGTCTCCTTCTTTAACATGCCATGAACTTATTTTCCCCGGGATCAAGGCATTTAATTTTTGAGGTCTTTGTTCTTGTTTTAAAGTAGTTACAGTTCCATGCGTTCTAATGTTTTGAGTCCAAGGAAGAAAAAGGAATAATGCCAGGATCAATCCTATGCCAATGAAGTAAACTTTAATTTTACTTTTATGCTGAATAAGATAGATCGCATTTTTTGATTTCAAAATTAATTTTTGATCCTTCATGACATACTTTTTTGCAATTCAATATTATTTTGACAGCGAGACTTAAATCCGCTATCGTCAGTGGAAATAACCACGGTTTTACTTTTTGAAATTTTCACAAGATAGTTTTGAATATTTTCTTTAGTTAAATTGTCCATTCCCTGCCAAGGTTCTTCCAAAATAAGGAGAATAGGATCATGAATTAAAGCTCTTAGTAAAAGAATTTTCTTTACAGTGGAACTGGGTAATTTTTGACCAAGTGGATCAAGAATTGTCTCAAAATGATCTGTCATTTCTGATGTAAAATCTTCCAAACCAATTTCATTGATGAGATTAAGAATATTGTCTTGAGTGATAGAAGATTTACCTAAAGTGATATTTTGCATAAGAGTTGCACAAAAGATATCTTGCTCATTGAGCATGATTCCTGTATTCTGCCGTAAACTTTTCAAAGAGTATTTAGAGACATCAAGACCATTGAATAAAATAGATCCCGAATATGAATTGTAGCTTCCGGTAAGGAGTTTCAACAAGGTAGATTTGCCACTATTTTCCGGGCCGGTGACACAGGTAATCCCGTTAGATGGAATATTTAAATTTACTTTTTTGAATACAGTGTTATTTTGATCATATCCAAAACTTAAGTTTTCAATTTGGATATTAAGTTCTTGTTTTTTCATTTCAATATTCCCTGAGGTTTCATTACCCAAATCAAGAACAGAGTGTATTTTTTTTAAACCTGTAATTAAGTCGTATAGACTTTCTAAACTTACAATTAGTTTTTCGAAAGAGTTGATCAACACCAAAATAATAATCTCAATAGCTACAAATTGACCTACATTAATTTTTTGGGTTACCATCAGGTACACTCCCAAAGTAAGCATCAAGGCGGTTATGGTAACTTTAAAGAAAACAAAGGATTTATACTGAGTTTGTAAAACTCGAAAATGCCTTTGTCTTGCATTTAGATAATCCATCAATCTATTGTCTGTGATTTGGAGATTAAGATTTGTTCCTTGGCTGTATTTGAAGGATTTGATGACTCTTCCCATTTCTTCAAACCAAGCAACTACTTTATATTTATTATCACTTTCCTCAATACTTGTTTTTAAACCCTGCTTACTTGTTGTCCAGAAAATAATTAATATGAGGCCAATAAGTAGAATTGAAAAGAATATAAAAATAGAATGATAAATAGACAGCACAAACAATCCAATGATGATTTGAATCAATGCTATTGGAAGATCAAGTAATAATTTAGAACTTCCCTTTTGTATGTTTTGTACATCGAAAAAACGATTTGCCTTTTCAGGCAAATAATAAGAGTCAATTTCGAACATGTCAAGATTGGGAATTTTCTCAGCAAAATCAAAAGCGAAGTAAACAAATATTTTTTGTTGGATTTTTTCAATTATTTTCATCTGATTGATCTGTAATAAACCGACGATCAGCACTCCCAATAGGATGACTGCTATAAGTATATAAATGGAAACAACCATCGTCACACCCTGTACAAAACCTATTAATGTTTGGATTCCCAAGGGAAGGCTCAATTGGATGATTCCACTTGCTATGGCATAAAAGTATATTGTCATAATATCCTGTTTATGCTCTTTGTAAAGTAAAGAAAGAGTTGATGATACGTCCATGTCGGTAAATATAATGCAAATATACTAATACTATCATTAATAATAGTATTACTATTGTGTTAAAATATTTTAAATAATCAAAAGTTACATTATGAAGATCAATACTCAACCAAAAAAATTCGTATTTAGTTGTTATTAAACTTGTAATACATATATATTTATTATATATTTTTAAATAATCTTATTTTTTTAAAGTTTCAAATGGAGAATAGCTCCTTTCGTCAATAATTACGAGGGTGACCATTTACCAGCAATGGCACATTTATGTAGGGTTAAGACTTACACTGAAGGAGTTGATCAAATTAATAAACACCAAAAATTTCCAAAAAAGTTGCTTGTATTATACATCCCTACGCTCTAAATGCGTGAGGGATAGTAGGGAGCTATTGCGACCGGATAGCCCGACCCATCCAGGCTCAAGAGCCTGGATGGGGCACGCCCAAATCTCCTATTCGATTTATTTCTGTCTGTCTCTCAAATGAAATAACCTTATCTATCTTATTATTAGTCTGTGTTTTATATATTATTTAATATTCAATGTGAAAAAATTTCTGTAAAATAGATATTTTTATCTGTATTATTGAATTATTTTAGATATTTTGTTGTTTAATTGTTGTTTTAAATAATTATTTTATCTTATTAAATGATTTTTATAGTAGATATTACCTGTTCAGAACATTCTTCTTTGGCTCCTCTTATCTGTGCCGAAATGGAGAGTTCTGCTCGTGTTCGAGGGACCGGAATTGCCAAGAGAGATCCGGACTACCTTGTACAAAAAATGAATGAGGGCAAGGCGGTCATCGCTTTTGCAGAGGACGGAACATGGGCCGGATTTTGTTATATCGAAACCTGGAGTCACGGTGAGTATGTAGCCAATTCGGGTCTGATCGTTGCTCCGGAATATCGTAAATACGGCCTGGCAAAACGCATTAAAGAAAAAATATTCCAGCTTTCTCGCACAAAATATCCTGATGCCAAAATCTTTGGTCTAACGACGGGGCTTGCAGTAATGAAAATCAACAGTGATCTGGGATATGAGCCTGTAACGTATTCTGAGCTCACCTCGGATGAGGCTTTTTGGGCCGGATGCAAAGCCTGCGTCAATTTTGATATTTTACAAAGTAAGCAGAGAAAAAATTGTCTCTGCACAGCCATGTTGTTTGATCCGGCTGAACAAAATAGCTCTCAAGCTTCTGTTCCTCATGCTTCGCAAGGAAGCCATGGTTTTTGGGCCGGTGTGCAGCGAATAAAAAATGTTCTGCTCAGCATTTTATAAATTTTAATCATGAAATAAAAAATAATCTAATGAATCAAAAAAAAGTAGTGCTTGGATTTAGTGGAGGATTGGACACTTCTTATTGTGCTGTGTATCTCAATAAAATCAAAGGCTTGGAAGTTCATGCTGTGTTGGTGAATACCGGTGGTTTTTCTGAGCCTGAGATTCAGAGTATAGCCAATCGTGCTGCGATCTTGGGAGTAAACCATTTTGAAGTTGTGGATATCACCAAGCTTTACTACGCAGATTGTTTGCGTTATTTAATCTTTGGCAATGTTCTTAAAAACAATACCTATCCACTGTCTGTAAGTTCTGAAAGAATATTCCAAGCTCAAGCAATAGCCGAATACGCCAAAAAAGTAAATGCTGATTGCGTAGCTCACGGAAGTACAGGCGCAGGAAATGATCAAGTGAGGTTTGATATGATGTTTCAAATTGTTCTCCCCAATGTAGAAATACTCACGCCCATAAGGGATCTTAAGCTCTCACGTCAAGAAGAAATCGCATTTCTTAAATCGCATGGAATAGAGCTGGATTTTACAAAAGCTGCCTACTCCATCAACAAAGGATTGTGGGGTACATCTGTAGGTGGACAAGAAACCCTGACCTCAGATAAGAGCCTTCCCGAATCTGCCTATCCGTCCCAGCTTCACAATACAACTGCGCAAACTATTTGCGTACATTTTAAGAAAGGCGAACCTATAGGAATCAATGATACAATCTATGATCATCCGGTAGAAACTATTCAAGCATTACAAAAACTTGCAGAACCTTATGCTATAGGTCGCGATGTGCATGTAGGTGATACCATCATCGGAATCAAAGGACGAGTAGGATTTGAGGCTGCAGCTCCTTTGATATTGCTCAAGGCGCACCACAGTTTAGAAAAACACGTTCTCACAAAACATCAAATGATTATCAAAGATCAATTGAGCATGTGGTATGGCAACTGGATGCACGAGGGACTTTATCTCGATGAGGTAATGCGAAACATAGAAGCCTTCTTTAGAGATAGTCAGCAGTGTGTAAGCGGAAAAGTAATGATCCAATTAAGTCCGTACCAATTTCAAATACTGGGCATTGAGTCGAAACATGATCTTATGTCATCCAAGTTTGGAAGCTATGGTGAGATGAACAAATCTTGGACAGGAGAAGATGTCAAGGGTTTCACCAAAATCTATGGCAACGCTCTATCCATCTATCATCAGGTCAACACAGAAGTAATCTCATGAAGATAAGTGTAGGCATTGCAGGAGCAGCCGGATACACTGCAGGAGAACTGATCAGATTACTAATTCATCATCCAATGGCTGAACTCGTCGCTCTCCAAAGTAAATCTCAGGCAGGTAAAAAAATCACAGATGTACATCGAGATCTTATTGGAGAAACTGATCTAATTTTTACGGAGAAAATAAGCCAAAAAACAGATGTCCTTTTCTTGTGTTTTGCGCATGGAGAAACAGATAACTACCTATCTGAAAATTCCTTTTCTAAGCAAACTAAAATTATTGATTTAAGCAGAGATTTCAGATGGAAAGAAAGTCAAAGATTGGAACATGAATTTGTTTACGGATTACCCGAACTCCAGAGAGAGAAAATCTCCAATGCAAAAGCTATAGCCAATCCGGGCTGTTTTGCAACTGCCATTCAGCTCGCTGTTCTGCCACTTTCTTATACCCAAAATCTTACTGATGATCTGCATATTTCGGCCATCACAGGATCTACGGGTGCCGGTCAAGCTCCTTCTGCGACCACCCATTTTTCTTGGAGACAATCTAACTTTTCTGTTTATAAAGCCTTCGAGCATGAACATCTTTTTGAGATTAAAAAAACCATAGAATACACTCAGAAAAATTTCAATTCTGATCTTCATTTTATTCCGAGCAGAGGCAATTTTACAAGAGGAATCCACGCAAGCATATACACCCAATGCGAAATGGAGTTGGACAGTATAAAATCCATCTACGCTAATTTCTACAAAGAACATCCATTTGTGGTTATAAGTGAATCCGAAATCGACCTCAAACAGGTTGTCAATACAAACAAATGCATATTGAATATTTCCAAACACGGAAAAATGATCTACATACAAAGCATTATAGACAACCTCCTCAAAGGTGCTTCTGGCCAAGCTATACAAAACATGAATCTCATGTTTGGCTTGAATGAAACACTTGGCTTACAATTAAAATCAATTGCTTTTTAAAACTAAAAAATAAAAATGAAATTATTTGATGTTTATCCTCTTCTTCTGGTAAGCCCCGTCAAAGCCCTTGGTTCCCGATTGTGGGATGATGCAGGCAACGAGTATCTTGATCTCTATGGTGGACATGCTGTGATCTCTATAGGTCATTCTCATCCTCATTATGTCAGATCCATCACTGCCCAACTTGATCAAATCGGGTTTTATTCTAATTCTGTTCACATTCCACAACAAAAAAAATTATCATACTTGCTTGGAGTGATGAGTGGATATGAGGATTACAATTTGTTTTTATGCAATAGCGGAGCCGAGGCCAACGAAAATGCAATGAAGCTCGCATCTTTTCATACAGGAAGAAAGAAAATAATATCATTTGCTAAAGCATTTCATGGCAGAACCTCTGCTGCAGTTGCAGCAACTGATGACAAAAGCATTCAAGCCCCTATCAACGAAAATGAAAATATGATCATTTGCGAATGGGAAAATCAAACTGTCTTAGAAAATGTATTCTTACAACATGAAATCGCTGCAGTCATCATAGAAGGCATCCAGGGAGTGGCAGGAGTTCGAGTTCCTTCATCACCTTTTTTGAAAAAAATAGAACAACTGTGCAAAAAAAACAGAGCAATGATGATCTGCGACGAAATTCAATCCGGTTATGGTCGGAGTGGAAAATTTTTCGCCCATCAACATGCAAATGTAAAACCGGATATCATCACGGTCGCCAAGGGAATGGGGAATGGTTTTCCTGTTGCAGGAGTTCTGATCCATCCTGAAATCCAAGCTAAATATGGATTACTGGGAACCACTTTTGGCGGTTCGCATTTGGCTTGCAGTGCTGCCAATGCTGTGTTGGAAGTTATAGAACAAGAAAACCTCATAAACCATGCTGCGCAAATAGGAGAGTATATGAACAACGAGCTAAAATCTGTTCCGGGTATCAAAGAAGTCCGCGGCTTGGGATTGATGATCGGTATAGAACTTTATGAATCTTCTGCAGAAGTTCGAATGCAATTGCTTAATAAATATCATATTTTCGTAGGCTCAGCTTCAAATAAAAATACACTTCGCATTCTTCCGGCATTGAATCTAAGCAAAGAGGATGCTAATTTTTTTCTTGATGCATTCAGAAACATTATGAATGAAAAAACAAAATCCATTAAAAATTCAGAATTAGTTCTTAGTTAATTTTTATTTTGAACATAATGAAACAATTTCTCTCCGTACAAGATGTCCCTTCTATCTCAACAATGTTGAAGGAAGTTGACGAAATTAAAAAAACTCCTTTTGTTCATCAGGCTTTAGGCAAAAATAAAACCTTAGGATTGGTGTTTCTCAATCCAAGTCTCCGCACAAGAATGAGCACACAAAAAGCAGCGTCCAATCTCGGAATGAATGTGATGGTACTCAATGTAGGACAGGAGAGTTGGCAATGGGAAATGGCAGATGATGCAGTCATGAATGGAGACAGGCCGGAACATATCAAAGATGCTGCAAGAGTGATGAGTCAGTATTGCGATATCATTGGTATACGCTGTTTTCCTTCATTGAAAAACAAGCTTGAAGATGATCAAGAACAGGTCCTCTCTCAGTTTGTACAGTATTGTGAAGTTCCGGTAATTTCTTTAGAATCTGCCACAAGGCATCCGCTTCAAAGCATGGCAGATCTCATCACTATAAACGAATTTTCTCCTGTTAATAAAAAACCAAAAGTTGTGCTTGCTTGGGCTCCGCACATTAAGGCGCTTCCGCAAGCAGTTGGAAATTCTTTTTCGGAATGGATGACTGCTGCTCAATTGGATTTTCATATTGCTCAACCCAAAGGATTTGAGTTGAATGAACAATTTACACCCAATGCAATCCTTCATCACGATCTGAATTCCGCCATAAAAGATGCAGATTTTATCTACATAAAAAACTGGTCTTCATATCATGAGTATGGAAAATTATATGATGGCGATAAAACTCCTTGGTTGCTCGATTCAGATCAAATAAGTTCCTTATGTCCGAATGCCAAAATTATGCACTGTATGCCTGTGCGTAGAAATATTGAGGTAAAAGATGAATTGTTAGATGGTGCTCAATCTTTGATTTATAAACAAGCTCAAAATAGAATTTATTCTGCTCAATGGGTTCTCCAACAAATGCTCCAGAGCCATCTATCATGAAGGAAAAATTGTTTATAATTAAAATAGGGGGAAACGTTATTAATGATCCTACCTTATTAAAAAATTTTCTTTCTGATTTTTATAAAATCAAAGGAAAAAAAATTCTTATCCATGGAGGTGGAAAACTGTTGGATCAATTGGCAGCATCACTCAACATTCCACAGAACATGATCAATGGAAGAAGGGTGACAGATGCAGAATCTCTCAAACTTGCCAGTATGGTCTATGCAGGCTACATTAATAAGAACCTAGTTTCCCAATTGCAACTCCATGGTTGTAATGCTATCGGATTGACCGGCGCGGACGGCAATATACTCAAAGCAAAAAAAAGAAATTCCGAGCCCATAGATTTTGGTTTTGTAGGGGACTGCTCCATAGAAGATGTGAATCAGTCTTTGTTAAAAGATCTATTGCATTCTAATCTTTGTCCTGTTTTCTGTTCTCTTACACATGATGGCCAAGGGCAGTTGCTTAATACAAATGCCGATACTATTACTTCAGTATTAGCAATGGCAATGAAAAATCATTTTGATGTTGACGTGATTTATTGCTTTGAAAAATCCGGTCTGCTTCGCGATAAAGAAAATGAACATTCCCGTATAGAAAAAATCAATCGACATGAGATCCATTCCATGCTCCAAGAATCTCTTATCTCCGATGGAATGATTCCAAAAATACAAAACATCGCTGCATTGTTGGATGCAGGAATTTCTACAGTTCGACTAGTACATGCTGCCGAGATTCTTGCTGCCATCCAAAATTCAAAAAATATTGGAACTCTTTTTTATGCAGCATAACATTTCTTCAACAGCGGCTCAGGAAGCTATCGACTTACTGCAACAACTCATCGCTATCCCCTCGTTGAGCAAAGAAGAAAAACAGACTGCAGATCTGCTTGAGTCTTTTTTGGAATCAAAACAATTTCCCGTCCGTAGGCTGAACAATAATGTTTGGGTAAAGTCCAAAGATTGGGATTCCTCAAAACCTACTCTTTTGTTGAATTCACATCATGACACAGTAAAAGCTTCTTCCGCTTATACCAGAAATCCTTTTTCTCCCATAATAGAAAATGGAAAATTATATGGGCTTGGAAGCAATGATGCCGGTGGACCTTTAGTCAGTTTGATGCAGGTGTTTTTTCATTTTGCATCACATGAAAATAGAAAATACAATCTCATTTTTGCTGCTACAGCCGAAGAAGAAAATTCCGGATCCAATGGAATAGAATCACTTCTTCCACATATAGGTAAAGTCGATCTCGCAATCATTGGAGAACCCACATCTATGCAGCTTGCTGTTGCAGAAAAAGGTCTTTTGGTTTTGGACTGCATCGCTCATGGTACATCTTCTCATGCAGCCCACGTTCCTGTAAATAATGCCATCTCAAATGCGATACAGGATATCCATTGGTTCAATAATAATAAAGCACCGAAAATTTCTCACATGCTAGGAGAAGTGCGGATGAATGTAACTATGATTCATGCCGGATCACAACACAATGTCATTCCCGATCAGTGCAATTTCACAGTAGATGTGAGATGTACAGACGCATATACTCATGATGAGTTATTGGATTATATCCGAGATCATGTCCGTTGTGATGTTCATCCTCGCTCTCTTCGTCTCAATCCATCTTCTATAGACATGCAACACCCCTTGGTGATTGCTGCACAAGAAATGAACATTCCCTGCTATGGATCTCCAACCATTTCAGATCAGGCTCTGATTCCTTATACGAGTGTTAAGATCGGGCCGGGAGATTCAATGAGATCTCATACTGCAGATGAGTTTATATTTCTTTCAGAAATCGAAAACGGAATTTCAACATACATTTCTCTTCTATCAAAAATACTATATTAAAAAATGTCAAAAAAAATCTGGCAGAAAAATCCGATTAAAAATTCTTCTCTTGTTGAAAAAGTGGAAAAATTTACTGTGGGCAATGACAAAATATTTGATGCATTCCTGGCTAAAGCCGATGTCATTGGATCATTGGCACACACTCAGATGCTGTACGAAGTTGGATTGCTCTCTACAGAAGATTGGAGAGCTATAGAGAAAGAGTTACATCACATTTTGAAGGAGATCGAAACTGGTCAATTTGTTTACGATCCCAATGCAGAAGATATTCACTCTCATATTGAAGCTGTCTTGACTGAACGTATTGGTGAAGCCGGAAAAAAAATCCACAGCGGAAGATCGAGAAATGATCAAATTTTATTGGATTTAAAATTGTATTTTGCCGATAGCTTGAAGGAAATTACAGACAGAGTGCAACAACTTTTTGATCTTTTGATGGAGCTGAGTTTTCGTCACAAACAAGATCTTCTTCCCGGCTACACCCATTTCCAACAAGCTATGCCATCCTCCTTTGGACTGTGGTTTGGAGCCTATGCAGAGTCCCTTTCTGATGATACAGAATTTTTACAATCGATCTATCAACTTATCCATCGCAACCCCTTAGGATCAGCTGCTGGATATGGAAGTTCATTTCCGCTCGATCGCAAAAGGACAACAGAAATTCTCGGCATGAGTGATTTGCATTATAATGTAGTCTATGCACAGATGACCAGAGGAAAAACAGAAAAATGGATGGCAATGATTCTCTCACAGTTTGCATCAACACTTTCTAAATTAGCATACGATGCCTGTTTGTATATGAATCAACAATTTGCTTTCATCAAATTTCCTGATGAACTCACCACGGGCAGCAGCATCATGCCCCACAAAAAAAATCCTGATGTATTTGAATTGATTCGTGCACGTTGCAGTCGCATTATTTCTGTGCCTAACGAACTGGCCTTGCTTACCCATCACCTTCCTTCCGGATATCATCGTGATTTTCAGCTGACCAAAGATTGTCTTTTTCCGGCTATAGAAAGCCTCAAAGATTGTATTGAGATGATGACGCTGATGATGCAACACATTGAGATACGAAAAAATATTTTGGATGACACCAACTTTAATACCTTGTTCAGTGTAGAAGAAGTCAATCGACTTACCTTGGAAGGAATTCCCTTTCGCGACGCCTATAAAATCATTGGACAGCGCATTGAAAAAAATGAATTTATTCCCGACAAAAATATTGAGCACACACATCTCGGAAGCATGGGCAAGCTCTGCCTTGAGGAAATCAAAAATAGATTTTATTCAACTCTTCATAAAGTAAAATACAAGCAAGCATTGTAATATTTTTTTGCGGAGCAGCAAATTCTCCATTCCACTTTTATCCTGAGTCCCGCTATCCAGTCGCGGAGCTCCTTACTATCGGGGCTAAGTTTGCAACTGAACAAGATTCAATTTGAATGAAAATTGAATACTTCTTAGGCATAGAAGTTTATCTAAGAATTCGAGAATATTACAATCTATTGAGCCGGCAATTTTAATTTGAGTATGCAAAAACGATCGGAAGATTTCAAATTGTTTTATGAAAAATAATCAATGCTGCTCTCTATAACATTAAACCATTTACACCAACACAGGTCTTACTATTATAGTCATCTCAATAAATTTAAATCAATGAACAATCTATTTTCGATTTTCGGAGTAATGCTTCTGCTCATTTCTTGTTCAAAAGAGGATAAATATACAATAAAGGAAACTCCGGATTTGACCCATTTGCCATTTGGAGGCAATTCGCCTACTAACATATTAATTAGAAATCAAGGAAATCCGCAGCCCAATTTTTTATCCTTGTGGCTATGTGGATTGCCTTCAAATGGCACCGGAGCCGAAGACGCAAGCGCATGGACCAATCCTGATGGGACCTGGGATTACAGCAAAAAACCTCAGGTGGAAGGCAATGTTTCTTGGAATCATCAATTCAACATTTCTTTGGATAGCAAAGGGAACAGAATTATTACTGGAAACAATCTGCCTAATCATCCTACCGGAATTTTTCCAATTCAACGAGGAACTTATGCTTGGAACTATGATAAGAATCCAAATATTATCTCAGAACAAAGTATCAATCTTACTCTTCCTGCAATGCCTCAACCGGCTTCACAGCCTAGTTGTGTTGGCTTTGGCCCTGCCGGATTTTCTTTAACGGGAGCAGCAATTTATCATGGAGCATCGACACTTGGGACAGATGCAGCTGCACACGAAATGCTGGATAGATTTGGAGGGCATACAGATGGTACAGAAAGATATCACTATCATTTTCCTGCTCAAGACTTACAAAATCATATCCATGTTCATGAGAGTGGACACTCTGCTCTTATGGGATATATGCTCGATGGTTTTGGAATTTATGGACCGCACGGAGAAAAGGGTGAAATTCTTAGCTCCGCTGACTTAGATGAATGTCACGGACATAAACATCCTGTTCTATGGGATGGACAAATGGTCGATCTATACCATTATCATTGGACGTATGATTTTCCATACAACATAGGATGTTACAAAGGCACTCCATAAACATTTTTCAGTTCATTTCTTAATCCAGACTTCCTCACTTGAGTGGACATATTGAACCCGTATTAGGCAGAAAATATGTGAACTTTTTATAAAATGCAACTAATGGTGCCTTATCCATTTATGGCAAGTAGAATTCACTTTGAAATAAGAAAAACCTGTTCATGCTAGGATGCTCGTTTTTACTGCTAATTTGATAGGTCTTTTTCAACGAGCTTAATGTTGGTGGGCTTTTGAAACCATAAACTGTCTGCCGGCACCATTGTTTATTAACTACTCAATTGTTTCTATTCACATTGTTCGCCCACTAACGCAAAACCTGTGTTTTTAACTCCGTATAGCGGAAAGCTCATTTTGTTTTTTTTTATTCATTGAGTGACTTTTCCGGCCTTTGCTCTTTGTCGGGGTTTCCTGTATGCGGGTGGTTGTTGGTGGCTGTGTTTCTCATTCTATCTGGCTGCCCTTAATTCACATCTTAAGGTATTCTTAATATTTTCTCCATCTTCCTTCCTTTCGCTAACTCATCCACTAATTTGTCAAGGTATCTAACTTGCCTGGTTAAAGGGTGATCAATTTCTTCAACTCTATAACCGCAAATTACGCCTTTGATCAAATTAGCATTTGGGTTCAATTTGGCATTTTCAAAAAATTCTCGGAAAGTTGTTTTCACTTCTATAAGTTCTTGTAGTTTATTGTCATCAAACCCTGTCAACCACTCAATAACTTGATGAAGCTCTTGTTTTGTTCGTCCCTTACTCTCAACCTTGGTAATGTAGTGAGGATATACAGAAGAAAAAGTCAGCTTTTCGATACGCTCAATATGTTCAGAAGTTATGTTCATGGGTTATTGGCTTCAGTGTATTGTTTGAAGTTATCTAAAATAGCTTGCCAGCCTTTTCGTTGAAGATCAATAGAGTTTTCGGTTTCCGCATCAAATGTAATGATTACTTCGGTTTCTCCTGAAAGCTCCTTAAATTCAATTGTCGCAAAACGTCCTCCAAATTCATAACTAAAATTTTGGGGCCGGTTAATCTCCGTGTAAGTCGCATCAAAGTTGAAACCAAAGCTTCCATCTTTGGCTTCCATCCTTGTTATATATCGCCCACCAACTTTTAAATCATTCGTAGCTGTTGGACAGCACCAATCATCATTGGCAAAGTTCCATTTTGTAATATGTTCCGGTTTGGTATAGTAATCCCAAACTTTCTGTCTATCAGTCGAAATTTTTGCTTTAACAGTTATTTTGTCCATACTATAATTTTTTGTTTTTGACTTTTTATTTCTGACATAGCCTATAAATCTTAGGAAAGTTTATTCTTACCAAGGAGCCAAGAGCAATGATTGAATCTGAGGGCATCAACATTTGACTCACAGTTCTTTTATTTCTATACAGCTTCTTCGCAGCTTCGATTTTAAGTTAAACGAAGCCTGCCGATGAGGTGGATACATTGCCCTATTGGGAATCGCGTTAACTGACATAGACTGTATTTTATACAAAAATAGCAGTTTCCATGAATTTTTTATTGTTCTTATCAGTTTTTGGTTCCACTTGACTATTGTTATAGTCAGTGATGATGATTTGAGCTCATTTTTGGTTTAATAATTTTCCATTTTGATTACTAACAGACAAAGGTTTAATCTTATTTTGACTTGTATTAGGCTAGTTCTATTTGAAGTATAAATCATTCACAGCTATAGCTTATCCATAGTGCACTCAGGAGCGGCGGAAAGCTCATTTTGTTTGATTTTAATGTGTTGAATTCATTCACCTAGCTGAGCTTTAATTGGACTTTCCTCTATACGGCTAAATGATTTACTGGTTGGTGTTTTTGTTTCATTAAGTTGTCAAATTTAACATTTTCAATTTGTTATGCTTTTTAATATTCGTCTGTTTCTGTTGTTCATTAAGTCTAAAGTATGTTCCTTATATTTTTTATACTCGTCAATTGTCTTTGGTAATGGCGGTCTGATGAAATTGTCAAACGGTAGAGAAAATTCAATTTGTCCGTTTTGGTCAACAAAGTCTTGTAAATGAAAAAAGTCAACATAACCATTAAAGTCAACAAACAAGTCAAAAAAGTCTTTGTAATTTGAAATTGTCTTTGAAAGTGGGCTTTCTTCGTCTTCGTAAAAACGTTTTATACACTCCAAAGTCAAGTCAAACCTGTCACAAATTATTCTGCTTACTCCTCTGGCTTGATTAATTGTGAAACCATTCTTTTTATGTGCTGGAAAAACTATGTGTCCTCCAATAGTCCGAACTTTATGTTTTAGTTCTTCTCGTTCATTGTCTGAAAGCCAATCGTCAAACTTTTTGCTATATTTTCCGTCAAAATGAGGGCACATTCTGTCGCTTGACAGACTCATTGTGAAGTTGTTTTTCAAAAGAAATCTTCCATAACTGTATCCTTTAATTTCTAAGGTGAATTCTTTTCCATTTGGTAATTCTTTACCCCATAACAACTTGTGAATTTCAAATAATTTTGGACTGTCCGTATCAGGGTCGCCACATTTACTGTCTTTTCGAAAGTCAAAATCTATATCAATTTGTACTATCATTTATACGTCAAATTTCATTTTTATTGTCGAGCTGTGTCGTTCCACGCTTCTGACTAACGTCACCAGCCAAGCCTGAAAATCAATATGTTGCAAATCCAAGATCATCTTGTTTTAGTCCAAATTTAGCAACAGTTTTTCTAATTCTCTTCACAATTTTAAGTTTTTTTCATCTAAGCATGAATAAGTCGCGGGAGAGGAGTTTGCTTGTCCTTTTGTAATCATGCTCCAGATTATTACTGCAAGTATTCTAACCAAGGCGCGTATGGCTACAGCTCTCCCTTTCTTTTAACTTATCCTTTTAAAGAAGTCAGCTAAAATTCCTTCTTTCAATTGACCTATAGCATTAACAGTATGATGCAAGGCCTGCTTTAATCTACTACTTCCTTGGGGAAAGTGGTGCGACAATATCTTACCGCCACCTATTTTATTGTTTGGCGCCAATCGTAACCAGGATGCAAATTGTTTGGCAGATTCATTTTTGTGATCCTCTTTATTCCCACTTCACTCATCAATACTATAATCGTAGATTCATTGACCCCTTCAATATTTAACAAATCCACTCCTTCAAAATATTTATAGGAGAGTTGATTCATATTTGCATTATAAATGGAATTTTTGTTTTTCCTTTTATAGGGTTTTCCTCTTTTTTAATTTCAGCATATCACCAATATTCACAGAATATCAGTTTACAATTCAGTAAATAATAAAAGGCGCAAGCCTTAAGAAATACCATTCACTGAGAGTACTAATTCCTAATAGCTATAAAATAATAAACCATGAAAATGAAAGCAAATAAAGCCATTAAAAAATCGGCACAAAAGCCATTTGCTCATCAATCTTTTGACACCAAATTGTGCACAACTTTTCCGTGATTGCATTATAAGAAAATAGAATTTCACCAAAGTTATATCCCAATGTTTCTCAATCAAAATGCAGTCATTCCAATTTTTTTATTAACTTCGTACTATGAAAGCTTTAGACGACATAGATTTTCACATACTGAGGATCTTCCAACAAGACGCTTATGTCTCCATCAAAGATCTGGCACAAAAGATAGATCTGTCTTTTACTCCGACTTATGAGCGTGTAAAAAAACTTCGCGAAGAAGGATATATTAAAAAATATGTTGCTCTCTGCGACAGAGAAAAACTTGGCTTCGGAATCATGGTGTATTGCAATATTGTTCTCAAAGAACAATCAAAAAAAGCTCTACTCAATTTTGAACGCGATATAGCAAAACTTCCTCAGGTTTTAGAAATCTATGCGATCTCCGGCAATTACGATTATATGCTGAAAATCCTGGCTCAAGACATTACCGATTACAATAATTTTATCGTAAACAAAATTGCTGAACTTCCCAATATCGGTCAATATCATAGTTTTTTTGTGATGAAAGAAGTAAAGAATGATCCGGCTCTTCCTGTCTGATATTGATCTTTTTCTTTGATGTTTTTAAAATAATAAAAATCTTACTCTTCCACCAATTGACCACAGACCTCTCTGTCTTCAGGATAGGCTGATGTAATTTTCACTTTCACTCGACTTCCAATTTTATAAGTCTTCTCTGTCAATGATGATCTAGCTATCATCCTCGATTTTTCTACTATGATTCCGTCTTCAAAAGCATTCAAAGCTATGCTACATTCGCATTTGCTCTCAAGAATTTCAACATAAAAATTGCGATCATTCATGCCGGTAATTCTTGCATCAAAAACTTTTCCAATGAATTCCTGCATGTACACTGTCTGAAAATATTTGGTGCTTTCTCTCTCAGCTTCCATTGCTTTGCGTTCTTGCGAAGAAATATGCAAACATTCAAGATCAATTTTACCAAGGTCAAATCTTTTTTCTTTGTGAAGATTGGCAAACAAAATTCGATGCACCATCAAATCCGAGTATCTTCTTATCGGAGAAGTGAAGTGGGTATAATTTTCAAATCCCAATCCATAATGTCCAATATTCTCAGGACTGTATTCCGCCTTTGCCATAGTGCGTATCGCCATAGGCAATAAGAATCGGAGTTCCTCCTTTTGTCTTGCCTGATCTGCAAGATAATTGAGTGACTTTGCTATTTTTGTGGGGCTCGAAAAATCCATTTTGATGCCCATTTCTTTAGCAAACAACATGAAGTCTTCCAATTTGGACTCGTCCGGCAGATCGTGAATTCTATAAACAAAAGGGATAGGTTTATTCTCGTTTTTATGCACCATGAAGTTGGCTACAAATTTATTGGCAAGCAGCATAAATTCTTCTATGAGCATGTGCGCATCAAATCTTTGCTTGACATAAAGTTCTACAGGTTTCTTGTTTTCGTCCAGTTTGAATCTCACTTCTTCTGAATCAAAATCTATAGCACCGTGCGCCAATCTTTCTTTTTTTATTTTTTTTGCGAGTGTGTTCAGAAGATTTAATTCTGTATGGAGTTCTCCTCTGCCTTGATCCAATATGGCCTGCACCTCTTCATAGGCAAATCTTCTCTGAGAATGAATCACCGTCCTGCCTATCCAGTGATGAATAATTTCTTGTTTTTCGTTGAATGTAAATACTACAGCAAAACAAGCTTTGTCTTCATTAGGTCTCAAAGAACAAAGTTCGTTGCTCAATCGCTCTGGCAACATAGGGACAACCCGATCTACCAAATACACCGAGTTTCCTCTCTTGAGTGCTTCTTTGTCTAATGCCGAATTCTCTTTTACATAATAACTTACATCGGCTATATGAACTCCTATTTCAAGCTGCCCGTCCAAATTGTATGATACAGAAAGTGCATCATCAAAATCTTTGGCATCTACAGGGTCTATTGTAAAGCTTAAGAGATCACGAAAATCTCTCCGTTGGTCAATGTCGGTAATTTCATCCGGCATGGCCTCACTTTCTTCTATTGCTGTCGGAGAAAATTCCAACAAAAATCCCTGCTCGGCAAGAATGGTTTCCATCTCCATTTCTACAGATGCATCCGCTCCCAATACTTTGAGAATTTTTCCGCGATAAGTGTCTGATCTGCGCTCAGGCCAGTGAGTAATTTCGACAATGACTTTATCAAAATCTTTGACGCTGTGTTTTGATTTGGCCTGCAGTTGAATTTCTATGAACTGTTGACCTTGTGCGACCACCACAAGCTTGTGATTTTTATGCTCTCTGTAAACTCCCACAAACTGTGTTTTGGATCGATGCAATATTTCGACTACTTTTCCTTCCGGTCTTCCGGTGTACAGTCTATCCATTTGGACTTTGACCACATCACCGTCCTGTGCCGTGGCAAGATTTCTTGCACTTACAAAAATATCCTGCTTGATTCCTTTGCAAAGGATGTAGGCAAATCCGGCTCTTGCCATATCCACCACTCCTTCATATAGTTGCGACTTTCCTTTGATCTTATCTTTTGGTTCGTTGATGGCCCATTTTCCCGGGCTGACTTTGAGCAATAATTTTTTCTTGGTAAGCAGATCCAGTTGCTCCATGAGTTCTGCAGCTTTTTGAATTTTTAGCTTGTTCATAAGGCTGGTAACTCCTAATGCCTTGCCTTTATGCTCAGCAAAAATGGTCAGCAGATCTTTGGTTTTGAATTTAGTTTTAGGATGTTGGATTTTGCTTCCTTTGTTGATCTTTTTTTTCTTCATGGGATTGACCGGATTTGAAATTACCTCCGGACAGGATTTGACTTTCTTGTGATGGATTTTCTCACTGCGTAAAGATACTCATAAGCAGACGAATTCTTATGCATCCCACACAAATCCTCAGAGAATGCAATACAAAGTGGCTGTCCAAAATTGGAAATTGAGCATGAGGAGTCTGTAGGGCACTGCCGGAGGCAGTGGTGCGAAGCACGGAACGCAGTGAACCCCGGAAGGCTCCGACCCCGCAAAGTGCGGGGTCATGCCATCCTATTCTTTTATTGCTTAAAAATGTTGCTGTTTTAGCTTGTTTTTTCTCTTTTAGGAGTTCATATAGCTCTCCATAGGTGGGCAGGTGCAGATCAGATTTCTGTCTCCATGGGCATTATTGACGCGCCCTACCGTCGGCCAAAACTTATTCATAGCTTTCATAAATGGCGCAGGATAAGCGGCCTTCTGTCTGCTGTAAGGTCTTGTCCACTCATCTGCAGTGATGATCTCCGCTGTATGTGGGGCATTGCTGAGTACATTATTGTCGGCCGGATATTCTCCTCTTGCCACTTCGTCGATCTCTTCGCGAATCATCAAAAGTGCGTTACAAAAACGATCCAGCTCCAGTTGGTTTTCGCTTTCGGTAGGCTCTATCATGATCGTTCCGGCTACAGGAAATGACAGTGTTGGGGCATGGAATCCATAGTCCATAAGCCTCTTGGCCACATCTTCTGCACTTACTCCGGCGTCTTTATAAGGTCTCAAGTCAAGAATCAGCTCATGTGCTACTCGGCCTTTCTCCCCTGTATAAAGCACCTTATATTTCTCTTGCAGACGGGATGCTATATAATTCGCATTCAATATGGCGTGCTTGGTGGACTTGGTAAGACCGTCGGCGCCAAGCATCTTGATATAAGCATAAGAAATCAATAGAATGCTCGCACTTCCGTAAGGGGCTGCGGAAACAGCCGGAACAGCAGATCCTTTGTTCAGATCTTGACGATAAGGATGAGCCGGAAGATAATTTTTTAGCTTGTCGTTGCAGCAGATAGGACCCATGCCCGGACCTCCACCTCCGTGCGGAATGGCAAATGTTTTGTGCAAATTAAGATGACAAACATCAGCACCGATTCTCGCAGGACTTGTCAACCCTACCTGAGCATTCATATTGGCTCCATCCATATAGACCAAGCCTCCGTTTGCATGAATGATCTCACAAATCTCCTGAATGGAGGTCTCAAAAACTCCGTGAGTACTTGGATATGTCACCATCAAACAGGCTAAACGATCCTTATACTGTTCGGCTTTGGCCTTGATATCTTCTACTACAATATTGCCATGATCATCACAGGCAGTGACTACAACCTCCATACCTGCGATCACTGCAGAAGCAGGATTTGTGCCATGGGCAGAGCTTGGTATAAGGGCTACAGTTCTGTGATGGTCTCCTCTGTCTTCATGATAAGCTTTGATGACCAGCAGACCGGCAAATTCTCCCTGCGCTCCCGAGTTAGGCTGAAGCGAGCAGGCTGTAAATCCTGTAGCTTGACAAAGGTCTGCCTCCAATTCGGAGATCATCTGTGCATAGCCACGGGTTTGTGCTGTAGGAGCAAATGGATGAATATTACTAAATGCCTCCCAAGACACAGGAATCAACTCGGTGGCGGCATTCAACTTCATGGTGCATGATCCTAATGAGATCATGGAATGTACCAATGAAAGATCCTTATTCTCAAGAGATTTGATGTAGCGCATCATGGAAGATTCGGTATGATGCATATTGAAGATATCGTGAGTAAGATAGTCCGAACTACGGATGAGTTGCTGAGGTAATTTAACCTCAGAGGTTGGCATCAGCAAGCTTCCGGTTTTTTTTCCTGTAGCTTCACAGAATATTCTGATGATTTGTTCCAATTGATCCGGATTGCTTGTTTCATCAATACTGATCTGGATGCTTTGTTTTCCATACCAAAAATTAACTGCCTTGCTCTCGGCCAACGTTCTAATGACGGCCGCATCAGACTCACTGACAGTCACTGAAATGGTATCAAAAAAATGGGCATTTTGATTTTTAAATCCGTTGGCAGCCAAGGCTTCGGACAGGGCTGCTGTAAGATCATGTATTCTTCTTGCTATAGCATACATCCCGTTAGGTCCATGATACACGGCATACATAGAAGACATGATGGCAAGTAAAGCTTGGGCAGTACAGATATTGGAGGTTGCTTTCTCTCTACGTATATGTTGTTCTCTGGTTTGCAGAGCCATTCTCAGAGCTCTATTGCCCTGCTCGTCTATGGATACTCCTATGATTCTTCCCGGAATTACCCTTTTGAATTCTTCTTTGGTTGCAAAAAATGCAGCATGCGGACCACCGAATCCCATTGGTACTCCAAGTCTCTGGCTATTTCCCAAGGCCACATCAGCACCAAGCTCACCGGGTGATTTCAACAAACACAATGCCAGCAAATCTGTCGCCAGAGCCACCAGACAATCCTGGGCTTTAGCCTGTTCTATAAAGGCCTGATAGTCTTCTACGCACCCTTTGGAGTTAGGATATTGAAGCAAAACACCAAAACATCGAGCCGGCAATTTTCCGTTTTTCCAATCTCCTACAACGATCTCTATTCCCTGTGGCCACGCTCTCGATTTGAGCACATCCAGTGTCTGTCCATAAACTGCTTCGTCCACAAAAAACACATTAGGAGACTCTTCTTTACTTCGTTTTTCTTTGGCGTGGTAGAACATCAACATCGCCTCCGATGCTGCCGTCCCCTCATCCAACAAAGAGGCATTGGCAATGGGCAAGCCTGTAAAATCTATAACCATGGTTTGGTAATTGAGAAGAGCTTCCAGTCTACCCTGTGCTATCTCTGCCTGATAGGGCGTATATTGTGTGTACCAACCCGGATTCTGAAATACATTTCTTGAGATTACAGACGGTGTAATCGTACCGTAATAACCCTGACCAATGAAGTTAGAAGCCACCACATTTTTTGAGGCAATTTGTTTGAGCTGATTCAAATAATCAAACTCCGACAATGCGGCATTAATTTGCATGGGCTGACTGAGTCTTATAGAATCCGGCACCGTTTGTCCTATCAATTCATCAATCGACCCTACGCCGATTCTGCGGAGCATGGCCACCTGGTCGGGTCCTGTGCTCCCAATATGTCTGTTTTCAAACTTATCGTAACGTTCAAAAGAGTTCATTTTTTGTTTTTTTATATTTGCGGACAAAAATAAGCCTTTACCACTATTTTATTCAGCATCCCTTCCAAAATAAATGGGAGCAGCAGATTCCGCTTTTCACTTGGGTTCTGAGTCCCGTCTTTCTCTACGGCGCTTTGCGCCTCCGTTGCAGCCGGGGCTAGGTTTTGCAACGTCCACTGTCCCCATCTTTACAAAACTATCCAAGCTACAGCTCACCAATTGTTGAGATCTGCTTACATTTGGACTCTTAAGCTTTATTCAAGATGAAAAGATCTTTAGCCAGTGCCATTTTGCTGTCCTTTTCTGTGATTCTGTCGGCGCAGATCACTTTTCCGGTCAACGATATAAGAGATCCGGATGCATCCTTGGTTTTGATTACCAATGTACAAATCCATCAAGATGCAAAAACTCTTCTCAAAGATGCCGAAATGCTGATTCAAGACGGAAAAATTCTTGAAATAGGGACCAAGCTCAATAGACCGGCAAACGCTGTCATTAAAAATCTCAATGGAGCTCATATTTATCCTGCTTTCATTGAGGCCTACTCTGATTTTGGAGTAAGTGTAAAAAAGTCAGGCTCCTCCAATCAAGCTGTAAGCACTCGAGAGGGAGCATTCTCTTGGAACGAAGCTTTACGCTCAGACATCAAAGCATCACAATCCTTTGTCTATAATCCCGATGAAGCGAGCAAATTGAGAGAAGCAGGATTTGCCTGCGTTCATACTCATTATGCCGACGGAATATCAAGAGGAAGTTCGGCATTGGCTCTGCTCAATGACAAAAACGAACATGAGAGCCTGCTAAAAAACGAACTCTGCCATATGATGAGTTTTCAAAAAGGGAATAGCTCTCAGGATTATCCGGGATCTTTGATGGGAAGTATTGCTCTACTCAGACAGGCCTACTATGACGGCAGACAATATCTCACTACCATAAAACCCAAAGAAACCAATCTCAGTATTGAAGCTTGGAATCAACTTATGAACCTGCCCACCATCTTCAGTGTGACAGACAAGTTGGATCTGCTTAGAGCTGCCGCCATTGCTAAAGAATTCAATACACAATACATCTATAAAACTGCAGGAGACGAATATCAGCGTATACAGGAAATCAAACAGCTCAATTCGCCTCTAATCGTACCAATGGTTTTTCCGGAACTTTTTGATGTGACAGATCCTTATGATGCATTACAGATCGATTTAGCGGATTTAAAACATTGGGAAATGGCCCCTTCCAATGCAGCCATACTCGAAAAAAATGGCCTCAAATTTTGCCTTAGTGCCAGTGGACAAAAAGATGTAAAATCCTTTCTCTCCAAAGTCAAAAAAGCCATTCAACACGGCCTTTCACAAGAATATGCATTGAATGCTCTTACTCTCGGCCCTGCAGAATTGCTCAAGGTCAATGACATGGTAGGAACTCTGCACAAAGGGAAACTGGCCAACTTCATCGTGAGTCCCACCGAACTTTTTGATGAACAAGGAAAAATAAACGCTACCTGGGTTCAAGGAAAAGAATTCAGTTATGCCACACCGACTTTAAATCTTGTCGCCGGAGAGTATGAACTAGAATTAGGAGAAGAACGAATCAAACTTGAGTTCCAAAACAATACAGCATCAAACAATGAGTGGAAGATCGTCAGCAAAGACTCTAACACCGACATTCAGGCTAAGTTTCAGCCTGATTATCTCAACGGAAAATGGATCAAAAAATCTAAAGAAGTATTGCTGTTTTCTGCTTCCAAAACGGGAAACGATTGGATAGGAAAAGCATTTAATTCCCAAGGAGAATGGAAGGATTTTGTCATCCGATTCAAGGCTATAAAACAAGTGGACAGAGTCGCAGACAACAGCTCTGCAAAAACCTCTATATCGACAGGCTCTCTATGGTATCCAAACATGGCCTACGGATGGACCGAAAAGCCAAAAGCAAAGACTTATCTCATCAAAAACACCACCGTGTGGACCTGCGAACAAGCAGGGATATTGAGCAACACCGATGTTCTGATTTCTGATGGAAAAATAAAATCCATTGGAAAATCCATTGCCGCTCCGGAGGCCATAGTCATCGATGGTACAAACAAACATCTTACCCCCGGTATAATTGATGAACACTCTCATATTGCCATCAGCAAAGGTGTCAACGAATGTACTCAGGCGAGTACTGCAGAAGTTCGTATAGCAGATGTTGTAAACTGTGATGATATCAATATCTATAGACAGCTCAGTGGAGGAGTAACGACTTCTCATTTGCTCCATGGCTCATGCAATCCCATCGGCGGGCAAACCACACTGATCAAATTGCGCTGGGGAAGCTCTCCTGAGGAAATGAAATACAAATCTTACGATGGTTTTATCAAATTTGCCTTAGGTGAAAATGTAAAAAGAAGTACAGATCCCAACAACATTAGATATCCCAATACAAGAATGGGTGTCGAGCAAGTTTATTTGGATGCCTTTTCTCGCGCAAAAGATTATGATGCAGCAAGAAAACAAAATCCAAACTCAATAAGACGTGATCTTGAGCTTGATGCTTTGGCAGAAATTCTAAACAAAAAAAGATTTATTACCTGTCATTCTTATGTTCAATCCGAAATTAATATGCTGATGAAAGTAGCAGACCGATTTGGATTTACGGTCAATACCTTTACTCATATTTTGGAAGGATACAAGGTGGCAGACATTATGAAAAAACATGGTGCCGGAGCCTCATCTTTTTCAGATTGGTGGGCCTACAAATATGAGGTGTACGAAGCCATCCCCTACAATGGCGCAATATTGCACAATCAGTCAGTAGTGACTGCTTATAATTCTGATGATGCGGAGATGGCAAGAAGGCTAAATCAAGAAGCAGCAAAAGCCATTACCTATGGAAAACTAAAAGAGGAAGACGCCATCAAATTTGTTACGATCAACCCCGCTCGACTGCTTCATATCGATCAACAAACAGGAAGCATTGCCACAGGGAAAGATGCCGATCTGGTGCTATGGAACAATCATCCACTCTCCGTTTACGCCACCGCAGAGGCCACCTTTGTAGATGGAATAAAATATTTTGACAAACAAGAAGATCTTTTATTAAGAAAGAAGAATGCAGAAGAACGTGCTCGCATCATTCAAAAAATGTGCAAGCTAAAAAATGACGGAACTCCAACCATTCCATATTCCTCTCCGAAAAAAATTCTTTATCACTGTGATACAGTAGAAGAAGAAGATCATTCAACTCACTCGCATGAGTAAACCAATACCTTATTCTTATATCTGTTCTAATGTTTACAGTTCAAATTCTCAAAAGATGAATAAAAAATATATCCTATTGACCATAACTATTTTCGTTTTAGTTCAAAACGTTTTTTCTCAGACTGTTCCTGGAGAGGCCCAAAGTAAAGATATCGCAATAACAGAGGCTACCATTCATATTGGCAATGGCACAATGATCTCCAAGGGGACAATTATTTTTTCCAAAGGCAAAATATCCTATGTCGGAACGAATCCATCAATAAACGATAATACAATACAAATCCAAGCTCAAGGCAAACATGTTTAT
This sequence comes from Saprospiraceae bacterium UBA3362, assembly GCA_002360455.1. Lineage (GTDB taxonomy): Bacteria > Bacteroidota > Bacteroidia > Chitinophagales > Saprospiraceae > Vicinibacter. The sequence goes on along the minus strand of DEQQ01000102.1, from coordinate 21,062 downwards.
CCCGGTTTTATTGCCACCAACAGCAGTATTGGATTGCAAGAAATAGAACAGGTCAAAGCCACCAATGACGAATATGAATTGGGAGAATTCAATGCTAATGTACGATCCATCATTGCCTACAATACAGACTCCAAAGTTCTACCTACCCTGAGAAGTAACGGAGTATTGCTTGCACAGGTTGTACCGCAAGGAGGCAGAATATCAGGCCAATCCTCTATTGTACAACTGGATGCCTGGAATTGGGAAGATGCCCTTGTATCAATGGATCAAGGTATTCATCTGCGTTGGCCTTACTTCAATAGACCGCAATCAGAAGAAAATAAATCCAACTCCTATAACAAACAAATACAGTCTATCAAAGATTTTTTTGATGAGGCCTTGGCGTATCAGAAGACCTCCCATGAATCGCAGAAAAATTTACGTTATGAAGCAATGCAAGGACTTTGGCAGGGAACAAAAAAATTATTCATCCATACTTCTGCTGCCAAAACAATACAACATGCCGTAAATTTTGCAAATCAATATGGACTCAAAGTGGTGATTGTTGGCGCCGAAGAGAGCTGGCGAATAACTGATTTTCTCAAAGCGAATCAAACAGAAATAGTCCTCTCCGAAACCCACAACCTTCCCTTTAGAGAAGATGACGATTACGATCAACCCTTCAAGACACCAAGATTGCTGCAAGCTGCAGGCATCCCTTTTTGCCTTGGACTGAATGGATTTTGGCAGCAAAGAAATCTCCCGTTTCAAGCAGGACAAGCCGTTGCTCTTGGATTGGATTACGAGCAAGCAGTACAAATGATCAGCTTGGCTCCGGCTAAAATTTTAGGAATTGATCAATACTGCGGAAGTTTGGAGCCGGGAAAAGATGCCAACATCATTATAAGCAATGGAGACGCACTGGACATGAAATCTCATGAAATCATAAGAGCCTTTATCCAAGGACGAGAAATTGATCTCAATAATGTCCATAAGGAACTTTATAATAAATTCAATACTAAGTATCAAAGGATAAATTCAAGAAAATAAATTAACTCACAAAGTCAAGAGCTGAAATTCAATAAAATTTTGAATAAAAAATCTATTTTCTTTTATTTTTGTTGATCTTAACAATAGTCGTGTGCGCAATATGATAAATCAGTCGGATTGTCATTCTATTGTTTACATGGATTTCGTCCAACTCATTTTAGCCAAATAATTTTTAAAAGATGAATACAACATTTTCCAAATTTTTGCTCATGTTTTTTACTGCCCTGATTTGCTGCAACTACACCTCTGCACAAACCTCACCCGAAGGAATTTGGCGGACAGTAGATGATGCAACAAAACAGCCTAAATCGCATGTTCAAATTGAAAAAAGAAATGGAAAATATTACGGAAAAATCATCCAATTATTAGAAGGCGCTACTACAAAAGTTTGTGGCCCCTGCCCCGGCGATCGCAAAGGAAAAAGTCTTGAAGGAATGGAAATTTTATGGGACCTATCTCCATATGAAAATTACTGGTCTTACGGTGGTATCATAGACCCCAAAACCGGAAAAATCTACAAATGCAGTGTCTGGCTGGAAGGTCAAGACAAATTGATCGTAAGAGGATATATTGGAATATCACTTCTTGGTAGAAGCCAAACCTGGGAGCGCGTGAAGTAAACAACTTGTGGTTTAAATACACAAAACCTTAAGTACGTTCCTTCCTTTTAGCTTGTTTTTTGATATACTTTTTTTACAAGATATAAGAAGATTTGATTCAAGAGATTCTTACCATTGTAAGCTCCAAGTTTGTGGCTTAAAATTTGCTTTTTCTATGGCAAACTAAATTGTTTGACCTGTAAAAATTATTCTCCATAAACAAATATTAAAAAATTCAATTGCTCTCTTAGTTCTGAGCACATCCATTTGAGCTGTATATTATTTATAAATTTCTGTGATAACACTTAGCGTTCTCAACAACTCTCCAATATGAGCCGGTCAATCCATTTTTTTCCCATTCATCATTTGAAATCCATTTGCCAATAAATTACTAACTTGCGCAGCTTTGGATCCTTTGGGATTCAGTTTTATCTTTAATCAAATATGGAAAATCAAGAAGTAAAAACGTTTAAACCATTCATTGATCCGGAAATCAACATGGCCGAATTCACTATCAAATCTATTTTGATGGGAATCTTATTTGGAGTTATTTTCGGAGCCTCCACTGTTTATCTTGCCCTTAAAGCCGGTCTCACAGTGTCTGCCTCCATTCCTATTGCCGTTTTAGCCATCAGCCTTGGCAAGCGATTCTTGGGGACTACCATCCTAGAAAACAACATTATTCAAACCACAGGCTCAGCTGGAGAGTCCATCGCCGCCGGAGTGGTATTCACTTTACCTGCTTTTCTATTTCTTTCTGACTCTCAGGTCGGCGAGCAATACTTTCAATATTGGACAATCTTCACATTGGCAGTGTTCGGAGGTATATTAGGTACCTTGATGATGATTCCCTTACGGCGCTCTCTGATAGTCAAAGAACATGAAACTCTGCCATATCCTGAAGGCACAGCCTGTGCTCATGTACTCATTGCCGGAGAAAAAGGCGGTGATTTTGCAAAATCAGCTTTTTGGGGCTTGGGTTTCGCCATGATTTATGCTATTTTACAGAAAGTTTTCCACTTTATAGCCGAAGTTCCAAAATGGGCTACAGAGCAAACCAACAGGTTCTTCCCTTCGGCAGGAGTTGCCGCAGAAATCACTCCGGAGTATCTAGGTGTGGGCTATATCATTGGGCCTCGAATTGCAGGAGTCCTTGTTGCCGGAGGAATTTTAGCCAGTTTAGGCCTTATTCCTCTGCTCTCCTATTTGGTTCCGCCCGAAGTCATTGCCGACCAATTGGTCAAGCTCAATCTATTAGATAAAGCTCTACCAAGTGAACGCTTTGGATGGGATCCCGTCAATCTCACTTTTGGTGACACAGCAGAAGCAGTGTATAGGGCATACATCCGCCAAATCGGGGCAGGCGCAGTAGCCGCAGGTGGATTTATAACATTAATCAAAACAATTCCAACCATTGTATCCTCCTTCCGCGAGAGTATGGGCTCAATGAAAGAAAAATCATCTGCCGCAACCATCAGGACAGAAAACGATCTGTCTTTCAAAGTTGTGCTTATAGGGAGCTTAGCTCTCATTTTATTGTTAGGCATCTTACCACAAATCCCTGGAGACTCTATAATTAGTAAAGTTTCTGTGGGATTCCTTATCATATTGTTCGGATTTTTCTTTGTAACCGTCAGCAGCCGTATTGTAGGGATAATAGGTTCTAGCAATAACCCCATCAGCGGGATGACCATTGCCACCATTATGGGTACAGCACTCATTTTTATTGCTATAGGCTGGACCGGAAAAGTATACGAACCTATGGCATTGGTTGTGGGAGGTATGATATGTATTGCTGCCGCCAATGCGGGAGCCACTTCCCAAGACTTAAAAACAGGCTACATAGTAGGAGCAACTCCCAAATTTCAGCAGCTTGCCCTCTTTATTGGAGCCATTTTTTCCTCCATTGTCATAGGGTTTACAGTCAATTACCTCGACACACCTACAAGCGAAATGTTGAGCAAAGGGATACATCACGCCATTGGCGAAAAATATTCTGCTCCTCAAGCTACATTAATGGCTACTTTGATCAAAGGGCTGTTGTCCTTCAATTTGGATTGGACTTTTGTCCTTTGTGGAGTTTTCATCGCCATTGTTATGGAATTGTGCGGAGTCAAAGCTCTTTCCTTTGCAGTAGGTCTTTATCTGCCATTGGCTACAACTTTGCCCATTTTTCTCGGTGGACTGGTAAAAGCTATTGTGGACTGGAGAGCCAAGCGCAATAACAAAGAAACAGAAGACTCTGAGCTGGGCAAAGGAAGCTTATTTGCCACCGGCTTGGTTGCCGGAGGAGCTCTTGCCGGAGTTGTGGTTGCCCTTCTTACCGTAGACGAAAATGTGGCCAAATCGATTGCAAATTTTAGCTTGGAGCATGGCATATCCTCTTCCATCGGTACCGGGGGTTATTATCTTCTAGGCACAGCCTGCTTTGCTTTTATGGGCTGGGTATTGTACAATATTGCCACTAAAGACAAGTAATAGTATAGCCAAAGTGGGGAGCAGCAGATGCTTTCCACTATTTTGGCCTTAGTCCCGTCTTCCACTGCGGCGCGCAGCGCCTCCATTACAGCCGGGGCTAGGTTTGCATAAGCATGCCTTCAGGAGCAAATCAATGAGGATTTAGCCTGATTGGAGCATTTTTTGAACTTTTGCATGGCTTTTGCTTGTTTTATAGTAAATTTGCAAGCTTCCCGGAACGTTTTTCCAATACTTTTTCCAAGATTTAGCTGATTTTGGATTGATTTTTGAATAGATAGAAGTTCAGATCTGAAAACATGAAATTGTTCAATTTATTTATGCAGGAGTTAGCTGTAGATCTCGGCACAGCCAATACTCTCATTATCCAAGACGACAAAGTAGTAGTGGACGAACCGTCCATTGTTGCAATAGATAAAAAAACAGGAGAAACTATTGCAGTAGGGAATAAAGCCATGCAAATGCATGAAAAAACCCACAAAAATATAGATACCATAAGGCCTCTCAAAGATGGAGTTATTGCAGACTTTCAGGCTGCAGAAAGCATGATCCAAGGGATGATCAATATGATCGGGAGTAAAAGAAGGTTCTTCACTCATCTCAAAATGGTAATCTGCATTCCCAGCGGGATTACAGAAGTAGAAAAAAGAGCTGTGTTTGATTCTGCAGATCACGTAGACTCCAAGGAGACTTACCTCATTCACGAACCCATGGCTGCCGCCCTCGGAATAGGATTGGACGTAGAAGAACCCATAGGAAATATGGTGATCGATATTGGAGGAGGTACAACAGAAATTGCCGTTATTGCCTTATCCGGGATTGTTTGTGATCAGTCCATACGTGTAGCAGGAGATGAATTTACAGAAGATATTATCGACTATATGCGTCGAGAGCATAATATGCTCATCGGTGAGCGCACGGCAGAAAAAATAAAAATTAACATCGGTGCAGCAACAAAAAATCTGGATATTCCTTTAGATCCATTTCCGGTCAATGGTCGAGATCTTATGACAGGAATCCCAAGGCAAATTGTTGTGCGATATGAAGAAACTGCCGAAGCATTGGATAAATCTATTGCTAAAATAGAAGAGGCTGTGCTCAAAGCATTGGAAATCACTCCACCGGAACTTTCTTCAGATATCTACAGAACCGGACTTTACCTCACCGGAGGAGGCGCATTGTTGAAAGGATTGGACAAGCGATTGTCTGCCAAAACAAAACTTCCTGTCATCGTTGCAGAAGACCCTCTACGCGCAGTCGTTAAAGGAACCGGTATTGCTCTCAAAAATACAGACCGCTTCTCGTTCTTGATAGATAGAAAAAATATTTAATTCATCTTCTGCTGAATTAATTCTTACAAGATATGATTCGTTTCCTCCAACTCGTTGTACAAAATGGATCATTTATTTTATTTCTAATTTTGCAAACTTATTGCATCTATCAGGTCATTCAATACAACCAAAGACAAAAAGATATTTATATTTATTCATCACAGAAGTGGACTAATTCTCTTCAGTCCAAAATAAATACTGTTAATAATTACTTCTCATTGAGAAAAAAGAACGATGATCTTGCTCAAGAAAATGCAAATTTGCTTACTCAACAACTCAATCATCAATCTCTTCTCAATACCATTGTGTCTATTGATACGAACAAGCAAAATAAAATAGACTCCGGACTCGCAAGATATCATGTTCTTGCTGCCAAAGTAATCAATAACTCAGTCAGTAAAGTCAATAACACCATGACGCTCGACAAAGGCAGTAAAGCCGGAGTATTGCCCGGAATGGGAGTTGTTGGACCGCACGGTGTAGTAGGAATCGTCACAGATACTTCAGAACATTTTTCATTGGTCATGTCCCTTCTTCATACCAAAAGTAAATTAAGTGTCAAGCTCAAGCGAAGTCATTTTTTTGGTACCTTAAGCTGGAAAGGAAGAAACCCGGAGATTGTAGAACTCAATGATATTCAAAAATACGCCGACCTTAAGCTCAATGACACCATTGTTACTAGCGGATTCTCCATCGTGTTTCCAGAAGGATTACCCATTGGAACTGTGGATGCATTTCAAGTAGAAGCAGGAGGGTTTAGCTACAGTATAAATGTAAAATTGTTCGAAAACTTATCGGCATTAGATCATGTTTATCTCATCAATCATTTGTATAAATCAGAAAAAAATCAATTGGAAAACCTGAGCACAAAATATGAATAGCACCACTCTACTCCATATTCTCAGGATTGTAATCCTCAGTTTGATCCAAATTTTGGTGTGCAAACATATTCCTCTACAAAGTGGCGCTGTTCAATACATGTTTCTCATCATTTATCCGGTGGGATTAATTTTATTGCCCTTGCAGCTGCCACAGTTTTTCAATTTGCTTATTGCATTTGCTTGCGGAGCTTTTGTAGATTTGTTTTACCAAAGTCCCGGAGTCCATGCGGGAGCCTGTCTTTGGATGATGTTTTGCCGTCCTCTGATTCTCAAAATTTTTGAACCCAAATCAGGATATTCCACAAATCAACATCCTACAGGAGATTCATTGGGTTTGTTTTGGTTTTTGCAATATGCCGCTGTTTTAATGTTGATTTTTTTTATTGCCTATTTCAGCCTTGAGATATTTACATTTGTTTATTTTGGTGAGATCGTCCTCAAAACGATTTTAAGTTTTTTGGTTTCTATGTTTTTCATTTTTATTTTACAAATTGTGATTTCACCTAAACAATAATTCAATGGGGAATGACAAACATTCTGTAAAATTTAGAATTCTTGATGGCGTCATTCTGTTGTCAGGATTAATCATTATCTCCTTTTTAATAAAAATTCAATTACTCGATCCCTTTTATTCGGCTAAAGCCAATGCAACAACTCTCAACCAAAAAACGATTTATCCATCAAGAGGACTTTTTTATGATAGAGAAGGAAAATTATTGGTCATCAACTATCCGGCTTATGATCTTTATGTAACCTACAATGCTGTAGATAAAAAAATGGACACGGCAAGATTTTGTCAACTTATAGAAATAGATAAATCTCAGTTTTTGGAGTTCATGACAAAAGATTGGAGTTCCGGTAGATTTTCAAAATCCATACCCTTTGTATTTATGAAAAATATCTCCTCTACTATTTTTCATAAGTTTCAAGAAAATCTTTTTTTATTTCCCGGATTTTACGCCGAACTCAGATCCATTAGAGAATATCCTGTAAACTGCGGAGCCAACTTTTTAGGTTATATTTCTGAGGTAACACAAAATGACATCAATCAAAGTGAAGGACTCTACAAGCCCGGTGATTATATAGGAAGCGCCGGGATAGAAAAAAAATACGAGCAATATATTCGAGGTGAGAAAGGTGTCCACTTTGTGATGAAAGACAATTTGGGTACAGAAGTAGGCCCGTATCTCAATGGTTCGTTAGACAAGCATGCAGCTGCCGGTTCCGACATTGTTATGAGTATTGATCTTGATCTTCAACTTTATGCAGAATCATTGATGGTTCATAAAGTAGGGAGTATTGTTGCCATTGAACCATCCACCGGAGAAATATTAACCCTGGCTACAAGTCCAAATTACAATCCCAATTTACTTTCTATTCACCATGATCGAGGGCGAGCCTATGCCAACCTTCTTCGAGATACTCTCAAGCCGTTATTTGATCGATCTGCAAGTGCAAAGTATCCTCCGGGCTCCATCTTCAAGCCAATAATGGCTCTGATTGCTCTTCAAGATGGCATCATCAATGAAAATACTCCGCACGCCTGCAATCGAGGTTACTTTTATAAAACAATCAAAGTGGGATGCCATGGACATCCAGCCCCATTCAATATCCAAACAGCTTTACAACATTCTTGCAATGCTTATTTTATAGAAACATTTCGAGATTATATTGATCAAAAAGGATTTAATAAACCTCAATACGGTTTGGATAAACTTGTAGATTATTTGCATGCTTTCGGATTGGGTAAACCACTCTATACCGACGTACAGTCAGAAACCGCTGGATTTATTCCAAGCTCAGAATACTATTCTCGTATATACAAAACCGATCAATGGCGCTCTCCTTATATCATGTCTATAGGAATCGGTCAAGGGGAACTTCAACTTACTACTATCCAAATGGCCAATCTAGCTGCCATTATAGCCAATAGAGGATATTATATAACACCTCATTTGATCAAGGGATTTATAAAAGAGCAAAAAGAAGTAAGCTCAAATTTGTTTACTCGATATAAAGTTCCCATCGATGCAAAATATTTTCCTCCTGTGATAGAAGGGATGGAGCTCGCTGTCAAAGCCGGTACTGCAACCAAAGCTTTTAATCCTGAATTAAGCATCTGTGGAAAAACGGGAACAAGTCAAAACCCTCATGGAGAAGATCACTCTGTTTTTTTTGCTTTCTCACCAAAATATGATCCAAAAATTGCCATTGCAGTCTATGTGGAAAATGCCGGTTGGGGTGGCGATGTTGCCGCACCCATTGCTTCTCTTGTGATAGAGAAATATCTCAATAAAAACATTAAACGAAAGGACCTTCAAGACCGTATGATGAACAAAGATTTGCTCAATAAAAAGGTCAAGCGTGCAAAGAGAGACAGTTTACAATTGGGTGAATATTCCGAAGAAAATGAAACAGATATTTCCGAATAAGCTTCATGATTAATAGAAATTAACCCTACAAAAATTAATCCCAAAGCCAAACATTATCTTGTCTAATCTTTCGCTTTCCGTTTGACTCTACAGCCATGCAAATCCTCTGTATATTGTACCACAACAATTCCGGTTTGGCTCTGCTTTAGTCAATTATAAATTCAAAAATAAATTTGAACCCATTAAATCATCGGAATGGAGATAATATTGAGCAACAAAGAGATCTATCAATAAATGCAAGGCAGAGAATGACGAATTACAAATGATTGAAGTATACAAATCAAATGAAATTTCTTTAAATCACAAGCTTAACTAGTTTCAAGTTGTTCTGACGTCTTTCCAAATCTTCTTTCTCGTGACTGGTAACTGTCAATAGCTTCATAAAAATGTTGCCTGCTGAAATCAGGCCAAAAAGTATCTGTAAAATATAATTCAGTATAAGCCAACTGCCACAATAAAAAATTACTAATCCGCAACTCACCACTGGTTCGGATGAGTAATTCAGGATCAGGAATACCTACAGTGCTCAGATAATTTGAAAACACACTTTCATTAATATCACCCGGCAAAAATCCATTTCTTATGTCTTTTGAAATTTTATTTACAGCATCAAGAATTTCCCATCGGCTACTGTAATTCAATGCCAGAATCAATGTTAATCCCGTATTATCCTTGGTTTTTAAGATCGCGCGTTCCAAAGCATCTTTTGTAGAGTTTGGTAATTTTGACAAATCTCCAATAGAGCGCAATCTTACATTGTTTTTTAGCAAGGTGTCCAATTCTTTGCCAACAGTATCTACCAATAAACTCATCAATCCCATGACTTCCATCTCCGGCCTATTCCAATTTTCTGTAGAAAAAGCATAAAGGGTTAGATACTTAATACCAAGTTCTGCCGAAGCTTCTGTCACTTCACGAACTGCTCTGACTCCATTAGAATGTCCAAACAAACGCGGCTGTCCGCTTTGCTTTGCCCATCTGCCGTTACCGTCCATAATAATGGCTATATGTTGTGGCAGATTTTGCTGTACAATTTTACTCTTGAGATCCATGATATCAAGCACAAAATTACAACAGATAAAGCTTACTTTTATGAAATGAGGTAAAAAATGAATGGGCTAAATTTTCAACCAAGAGCAATAGCTCGTAATGAAAACAATTAAATCATGGCCGAATTATAAATAAGTCAGGTAAAAATTACAGTTTATACAATAGTCAAAATTGACCTTGAAGAAGAAATAAATGGCAATTCTTCCTTAACTTGGTGAGATCACACTAGCTCAAAGCACATACTATTTCAACTTGTATTTGAGAGGTAAAACCATTCTGGTATTTACAGCTTTTCCATCGATTTTTCCCGGAATCCATTTTGGCATTTCTGAGATTAATTTCATAATACTTTCTTTGAAATAACTCAGATGCTCACCTTCTGCATCCATCAACTCTACAGTTCCATCTTTTGTAATTTTCAATATTAAATTAAATTTAGATTCCATACCTTTTGCTCTTGCAGTTTCAGGATATTCTACGTGCGTCGTAATAAAATTAAACATCGCTTGAGTTCCACCCGGAAATTCAGGTTTGGTATCCGAATCCTTGTAATAGCCTTCCGGCCGTACAATTTTGATATTTTCAATTTTTGTCGATGGGTCATAGACAGAAACAGTATCGACTCTTGGATCATCTACCAATTGAAAATTGCTATCCAAAGTATTTCGAGTACAGTTGCAAAAAAATAAAAATGCACATGAAAAAATACTAATTTTCATTGCAGTCATTGCGTTAAAAGTTCTGTTCATCATCATAAGTCTGCTTTTTAATTGATGGTTAAAATAATTTGAGTTAGAAAATAATTCTGCATTGCGCCTTGTAACAAAGCCAATCAGTAAATCCAAATATTGCTGCTGATTATTTTTTTTATATTGCATAGTTTCATCCACCTGATATTCATGTACCAATTTGAGCTCCTTTCTAAACAGAGCAATTAAAGGATGAAAGGGGAACATCAATCCTATACACTGAACTAAAATCAAATCCAAACTGTGTCCTTTCATTGAGTGAATATTTTCATGTTCCAATATGAGTTCCAATTGTTTCTTTGGCAACTGTTCACAAGATTGCGGTATAAAAATGTTACCAAAAAACGAAAAAGGAAATTCGACCTCTTTTGAACAAAAATAAGAATAGGATCCGAACGAAACTTGAATTGAGTTAATCTTAATTCGCCGAATCTGATTCAATTCATAAACAAATCTTAGCAATGCTAAAACACATAACAAATAATAAATCCAAATCCACTCAAAGCCTGCTCCGATAGGCTTAACTTCAAGTCCATTAAATTCAATCTCATCAAAAGTGTATTTTACAATATTCTCTTGGAATGGAATGATGTTCAAGTTATAAAACATTTGATCCGGCAAATAGGGTAAAACTATTGGCAATGTGAGACTGCCCAACAAAAAGAATCGTGCAATTCTATGACATTTTTCATTTCTTAATAATAAATAATAAGAAAGAAACAAGGCCGACCACAAAAGGCTGATAGTAATCAATGATCCAATCATTTTTTCTTCGATTTTAATTGCTTAACTAATTCTGAAATTTCTTTTTCATCCAGTTTTTCATTTTGGATTAAAAAGGAAACCAATTCGGAGGGTCTATTTTCAAAAAACGATTCAATAAATTTTTTCAGGCTTGACTTACTGTATTGTTTTTGAGAAATCAAAGCTGTATATTCATAGGTTTTGCCGTATGCCTTATAGGTCAGGAATTCCTTTTCGACCAAAATTCTTAAAAAAGTAGACAGGGTACTGTGCACGGGCGGATTCTCCGGTTCATGCTCCTCATACCAGCTCTTGATTTGGCCAATAGTACATGGACCTATCTCCCAAATAATGCGCATTATGCTCTCTTCTCCTGTGGTCAGTTTTTTCATTTTTTGAGAATTAAATATAACTTATCAATATCAAAACTCGAATTAAGTAGATATCCAGTTAGATTATAACGTAAAACTACGACATGTAACTATATTTTTAGTCATGTAACTAAATATATTTTTTTATCTATCTTATAATTAATTGACAGCTAATTCCTTATATTCGTATACATTAAATAACTCTGGGTTGAAATGCATGACCAAGAAAACAATATTCAACGGGAAATGGTCACTAGTTTGGTAAGCAAACTAAGTATCAACAACAATATTCAATCCAATTGTTATCTAGGCCCATTTTTCATTTTCAGCTTGGTTCTATAGTGTTACAATTCCACAATGAAGTGGACCGCGATATCTCCGGATTATGCCTTTAACAGTTAAAAATAATTATAATAAATAAAGGACCACTTAAGAATTGCGATGAGATCACACAATTCTCTCTACTTCACTATAATTTTCTCTAAGAAATAGGCAATGCTACAATACGATCATCTCATCTTTTTTAAAAGATATATACAGTACAAGCTAATTACCAGAACAGTCCTCAATACCTTGGAAAATTAATTAATTAGGCTTCTTCTTTTCCAACTTTGTTCCTGGTGCAGCTCCCGTACCCGATTGATTTCCGGTTGGAGCCGGTTTACCACTAGAATCTTTTCCTTGATTAGCATTGGTATTTTTTGGTAATTGAGAGCCTTGAGGAATTGTTGGTGGTGGTATTTTTGTAATCAAAGCTTTGATTTGAGTATAGCGGGTTTGATAAGTATCTTTCCCACTGCATTGAAGTGCAATAGATTTGTTTTCGATATTTTTTATTCTGTTGGAAGGGTTGGGATGAGTACTCAGCCATTGAGGCGGAGTGGGTTGACCTGCAATTTTCTTAAAAAAGCCTGCTGCACCGGCTGCATTGTAGCTTGTTGGGCATAAATATTTTACAGAAAAAGAATCTGCCTCCGTCTCATGATCTCTGGAAAACTGCAATCCTACAACGGCGGTTGCTACCTGCTTTATAGTCTCTTTCTTGCCGAATGCGGCATCTGCCAGAGCTTGCACTCCCAAGATTTTGGTAAGCTGTCTGGTAGAGTGTCTTTGGGCTGCATGAGCTATTTCATGAGCTAAGACCCCTGCAAGTTGATCCTCCGAGTCTAAAAATTTCATAAGTCCGGTATAAACAAAAATATAACCTCCGGGAGTTGCAAAAGCATTTTGAATTTTTTCATTATTAACCAAGCTTACCTTCCATGCAAATTGTGTAGAATAATTCACTTTTCCGGTATTTAGAATTTTTTTGACTATCCCTCTCACATAAGAATACAACTCCTCATTCCCTGCCTCAGGCACAATAGGATATTCTGTAGGATTGGACAAGATCTCATCATAGACCTGCTTGCCAAGCTCAACGTCTTGAGATACAGGAAATACATTTGCCTCATTCCAAGTTTTTTTCAGGGTAGAGCAACCATTTATGAACAATAATCCGCCCACTAAAAGAGCAACTTTGTTTAACGAGTTCATTGTCAATTTTTTATTCGTAATAAAATTTGAGGCTTGATGATTCTTTCATCAAACCAATTAATATGATAACGCAGTTATCCAAAAAAGTCATCAACTTCTGTTGATAAAATTTTCTTAAACATTCTTCCTGGCATAAAAAATATAGTCGGTGGGAGGAGGAGTTTTTCCCGCAAGTCTAATACAGCGTGCAATTTGACCACGATGATGGTTGTAGTGATGTGAAACTTGCAGTAGAATTTCTGCCACCGAATTTTGAAATGCTTCACCTTTTCGGCTTTTATATTCAATCATTTCATCCATAGATTTTTCTCCAAGCACTCGACTTAATAGTTGAGAATTTTCTTCCATAATTTGTCTGCATTCTTCTTCAGAGTACCTTGAATCGAAGGATCGATTAAAATCAACGTTCAAAATTCTACAATACCATACGTTTTCTGCAAGGAGAATATGACTCATCATCAGGTAAGCATGATTTTCAATTTCTCCGGTTTCGGGAAAAATAACTTTCAAAATCTGATCATTTGCATATTGATGATATTGATGTAAGGATTGAATTGCATTTGTAAATTCCATAATCTCTTGTTTAAGCTTAATTAAAATGAACCATCATATATTCCAAAATTGTAAACAAAGTTTTAGACGAATTTTGAATTGTTGCGATAACAGATTCTATTGTTGTTTTTTCACTGGAGCCATTTTCGGGTGTATCATTTGACACCACAGAAACAGTCATAATTCTCATTCCGCATTGATGTGCTACAATTGCCTCAGGAACACTGGACATTCCCACAATATCTCCACCTAACATTCTTATCATTCTATATTCTGCCGGAGTTTCAAGGCTTGGGCCCTGAAGACCAAAATAGATCATTTTCCTAAACGGATAATTGATGGAATCGCAGGCAGTTTTAGCCAATTTTAAAAATCCAATATCATAAACTTTGGACATATCGGGAAAACGATCACCCAATCTTGGATCCGAAATTCCACGAAGGGGATTTTCGGGATGAAAATTAATGTGGTCTTCTACAAACACGATCTCACCGGCCTTCAAATCAGGATTTACGGCTCCGCTTGCATTTGTGATCCAAATGGTTTTGACCCCCAGTTCATTCAATACTCGAATAGGATATGTAACTTCTTGGAGATTATAACCCTCATAATAGTGCATTCTACCGGAGAAAATCAGAATAGGCTTGTTTTGCCATTTAGCCAATATCAATTTTCCTTGATGACTCTCTACAGTAGTGGGTACAAAATGCGGAATAAATCTATAAGCGATTTCTTTAATTATTTCAAGACCATGCATCATGTTCCCAAGTCCGGTGCCCAAAACAATAGCATGACTAGGAATAACAGGCATTTTTTCTTTCAAATATTGAGCACTCTCAAGAATACTTTCGTATAAAATATCATTGTCCATATTTTGCAAATAAGGAGCAAAAGTACTTAAAAAATATTCAAAGAGAGGATTATTCGACCAATTTTGAAAGAGGGTTTGCCGGACAATTAAATCATTATTTAGGTCAATTTTAGCCCGATTCTATTTCAAAGTTATGGTTTGGGCTCCTAAAAATACTACATCTGAGATTGAATCAACTGTTGCAACTCTGTTGCAGTGACTACTCCTGATTTACGCCACAGCAATTTTCCTCTTTTGAACAACATCAAAGTAGGCACCGATTGTACCTGATAATTGCCTGCTATTTGTGGATTTTTATCCACATCAATTTTATAAATACCTGCGTTTTCACCCAATTGCTTCTTGACATTTTCTAGGATTGGAGCCATCATTTTGCAAGGACCGCACCACTCTGCAAAAAAATCGATTAAGACAGGTTTGTCCTGTTCTATTAATTCTCTAAAACTCATTTATATTTTTTTTGAACTAAAACTTGAATATAATAACCATCCCATGATCGCTCCGTATATACTGCTATTGATCGGACTTGAGCTAATAAAACATTGCCCAGAATTACAGCCAATGGTTCTCCAATACAAAAACCCGAGTCCGGCTCCTATGATTCCTGACAAAATCAAAAATCCATTTGATTTAATAAATTGATTCATATCTATAATGTTCCAAAACTAATTTTTGAAAATACATTTTATCATTTTCAATCCTGAAGGATTGAAAAATAAAATAATTTCTCCTTTACCAATCAATTACATTGAAGGCTTTAAGACCTTGAATTTACAAAATCTTCAAGGTCAAATTCTGAAAAGGATTTTTATTCCCCCTGCTTCTTGTTAGTATTGATACCAAATGGCAGATACAATGGACAAAAACTGATAAAAGAAGTAAGTAAGAATACAATTCCTAAAATTCCAAGAACAATGGCAACGGTTCCAGAGATCACTTTCATAAAGTAAAGTGCTGCGATCACGACAGCAATGATGACTCTGATCATTTTGTCTGTTGAGCCCATATTTTTTTGCATACTTTCTAAGATTTTATTAGGTTAATAAATAATTCTGAATTTAGTCTCGGAGAAATACTATTGTAACATACCTCCATAGTTTGAATTTTAAAATAGGGAGAAAACAATTTTCTGTATTCTTCCTCTGAGCCTCCATAGGGAGGACCGCTTTGGTCAAATTGTTTATTGAACAACAGCCCTATCACTCTTCCTTCCGGCTTTAATATATTATAGGTATGGGTAACATATTTATTTCGGAGTGAGGGGGAAAGAGCACAAAAAAAGGTTTGCTCAATTATTAAATCATATAAATCATGGTGATTAAAATAATCTCCACAAATTACTTTGATTTGTGGAGATTCTGTAAATTTTTCTTGAACTGTCTTAACAATTTTTGGAGAAATATCAAGGAGATGGATATTTGTAAAAGAAAGAGATAATAACACTTCTGCCTCGTACGCAGACCCACAGCCCGGAATTAAAATCTGTGCATCCTTTTTTGTATATTGTTTAATATACTCTGCAAGAGCAACAGAAGGATGACCTATATCCCATCCTGTGTTTCCACTCTTCCATCGCTGCTCCCAATAATTTTGATCCAAACAGCAATCTGAATTTGCTTCTTTGATATGTTCGTCCTTATTTAGCATTTACCATTACACTTACATTTTCCCATGTACCTCCATTGATCACGTTCTTATAACCATTTTGTTCGAGGAAAGATTTGGCCTGGCTGCTGCGGTTGCCGCTTCTGCAAAAAACAACTATGGTGTTTTTTCCTTTAAATTTTGACAATTGATTTGGTAAGTTACCCAGTGGGATATTCACCGCCCCTTTTGCACTCCCTCCGGAAAACTCTTCCGGTGTTCGTACATCTACCAAAAATGCTCCTTGCGAAATGGCTTGCTTCAATCCTTCTTGATCTCCACCTGAAAACATAGACTTGAAAAAATCAAACATTGTATTGTATTTTAAAATTAATTAATTTGATATTCTTTTGATTGACAAACAAAGTTTGTCCTGGGCACAGAGGTTTTGGATATTGCATTAAATCCTCCTTCCACTTCTGTAAAATTTCTATATCCTCTTGATTGAAGAATACTTGCCGCAATCATACTTCTATATCCACCGGCACAATGCATTACAAAATGCTCAGAAGGATTGATATCCTTGATCCAATTATTTATATAGGCTAGAGGCTTGCTATAAGCCTCTTCCAAGTGTTCTGCTGCATATTCTGATTCTTTTCTTATATCAATAACTTGAAGAGTTGAGTTTTTCATTTCTGATTCAAATTGTTCTGCAGTTATTCGTCGTACAGTATCTATTTCTTTATTCGCCTGTTTCCAAGATTCGAATCCACCATTTAAATATCCCAACACATGATCAAATCCAACTCTGCTCAATCTGGTCACAGCTTCTTCTTCTTTACCTTCTTCGGTTACCAATAATAGTTGCTGGTTGACATCAACGATCATAGCGCCTACCCATGGTGCAAAGTCACCTGCCAATCCTATATTAATGGATTGAGGAATAAATCCTTTAGCAAATATTTTATCACTTCTAGTATCCAAAATTAAAGCTCCTGTGCTTTCTGCAACAAGCTCAAATTCATCCGGTGTTAATGGATTCAATGCTTTAGATTTAATTTCTTCAAAGCTGTCGTAGCCTTTTTTATTCATGGCAACATTCATCCCAAAGTACGCCGGTGGAGGAGTTAAGCCTTCTGTAACAGCTTTTACAAAGGATTCTTTGTTGGCTTGATTCAACGCATAATTCATCTTTTTTTGATTTCCAAGACTGTCTACGGTTTCTTTCATCATGTTTTTTCCACATGCAGATCCGGCTCCATGGGCAGGGTAAACAGTAATATCATCCGAGAGTGGCAATATTTTATTGTATAAGCTTTCATAAAGTAAGCCTGCCAATTCTTCCTGTGTCATGCTTGCCGCTTTTTGAGCTAGATCCGGCCTGCCCACATCTCCTAAGAATAGAGTATCTCCACTGAACAAGGCTCTTTCTTTTCCTTCTTGGTCTATGAGGAGATAACACGAGCTCTCCATGGTGTGACCGGGAGTATGGATCAATCTTATTTTGACTCCACCCAATTGAAACTCCTGACCATCTTCACCAATAACGGCCTCAAATTCAGGATTTGCAGTGGGGCCATAGACTATTTTAGCCTGTGTCATTTTGCTGAGATCCAAATGTCCACTGACAAAATCTGCATGGAAGTGAGTTTCAAAAATATATTTTAATTTTGCGCCATCTTTTGCCAATCTGTCCATATAAGGTTTTGTTTCGCGCAAAGGATCTATGATTGCGGCTTCACCATTGGATACTATATAATAAGCTCCCTGAGCCAAACAACCGGTATAAATCTGTTCTACTATCATCGAATTTATTTTATTGATCAATATTTCACAAAGGTCTTATTCAATTTTAAATCATACAGTCACTTTTGTTACATAAGTGAAATTTTATTTCGACCAAGCCTTACTTGCCCGAGTTCTTCAAGTTGCTTAAGCAATCTGGAAACTACAACTCTCGCTGTTCCAAGTTCATTGGCAAGTTGTTCATGGGTTACAGACAGGGTAGTTTTGCCTGTGAGTTCAGCTTTCTTTTTTAGAAGGTCCAATAATCTCTCATCTACTTTTTTAAACGCAATAGCATTAATCACTTCAAGCAATTCCTCAAATCTTTTATGATGAAGCTTGAATATATATTCCAACCACTGAGGATATTCTTTAATAAAAAGAGAAACCTTCGTTATCGGAATAAATAATACTTCAGCATTTTCTTCTGCTTCGGCCCTAACTTTACTGGTTTCATTGTGGATTCCACCTAAAAAAGACATAATACAGCTTTCTCCTGATCTTATATAGTACAGCAAAATTTCACGTCCATCTTCTTCTGTTCGAATGACTTTTAAACTGCCTCTGGTTACAATAGGAATTGACCGAATGCTTGAGTTCTCGTTCAATACAATGTCTCCTGCTTTATAACTCTTTTGAATGCCGTGTTCAAGCAATTTTTGGATAAGGTCCGGCGATGATCTTAATTCTAAGATGGTTTGTAAATTCTCCATAAATTTGCCTTCTATTGCTTTTTGTCTTGGTTTTGGTCCAAAGAAGAAAACAGTTTTGGACGGTACAAAGTTTTACACTGATAAAGGCTGTAACGAGATCAAAAGCAACCTATCAACAAACTCATAATCAAATAATTAGGTAGAATCAAGTAATTTACTTTAGAAAAATGAAAATCAGCTCCAAGCTAAAAGAAGAGTTACTTTATTATGCCGATTACTATAATCATCCTAGATTTATTGAACAGGACCCAATCCAAATTCCTCATCTTTTTACCAAAAAACAGGATATAGAAATTGCCGGCTTTTGGACTGCTATTCTCTCCTGGGGAAACAGAACCACCATTATAAAAAAATCCAAGGAATTGATGTGTTTGCTGGAACAATCGCCGCATGAATTTATACTGAATCATTCCGAAAAAGACCGAACTCGTTTTGAACATTTTGTACAGCGGACTTTTCAATATACAGATAGTTTATATTTCTTAGAATTTCTTCAACATTGGTACAAAAATCACGACAGCCTTGAATCTGCTTTTGGTTTGGAGAATCAGAAAGCACAAACTCATATTGAACAAAATTTAATTCATTTTCATAATTGTTTTTTCTCGCTTCCGGATGTTCCTGAACGCACAAAAAAGCATATATCAACACCGATAAGTGGATCAAGATGCAAACGTTTGATTATGTTTCTTAGATGGATGGTCAGAAATGATAAATCGGGGGTTGATTTTGGAATATGGTCTACAATTTCACCAAAACAGTTATTACTTCCTTTGGATGTCCATGTTGAACGCATGGCTCGTCAACTCAATTTATTGCAACGGAAAGCGTTAGATTGGAAAGCAGTTTTGGAACTGGGCCAAAACTGCTCGATGATTCTTCCTGAGGATCCTGCAAAATTGGATTTTGCATTATTCGGTTTAAGCTTAGAACAAAAAAAGAAATCGCAGTTCTAAGGCTTTTAAAACTTCCTTTATTATTTATCTTGTTTTGAAAACACTCTGCGAAGCAAATCTGAGGTTCTCGCAGCCAAGTTATGACGGATATCTTTTTCCTCTATTTCTATTTTATTAAAAAGCCCTTCCAATGCTTTATTGGTTACATGATCTGCAACATCCGGATTTGCCTTTTTCACCAATGGAATTTTATTGTATGCATTAACTGCTTTTGCCCACAGTTCTAAAGCTCCATGTTGATTTAGGGCTTCTGTAATTACAGGATTAAACTCAGCGTACAACGGCTGCGTTGTAGTTGCACGCAGATATTGAGTTGCTGCATTGTCATTTCCTTTCAGTATGTTCCATGCATCTCTGATGGTCATTTGCTTGATTGCATTTAGAAAAATAGGTTTAGCTTTTTTTGCTGCATCTTCAGCAGCATGATTTATTTTGGCTATCATATCTTCTTCGAGTTTTTCAAATCCCGGAACAATTCTCAACTTTTCACAAACAGCAGCAGCATCCTTAGGCATTAAAATTTTATAAATACTTTTGTAATATGCGTCACGTACACTAAGTTGTTCTGATCCTTTGCTGGTACCGTTACTTAAGGCTTCTTTAAGTCCCGCCGCAACGTCTTCTGTAGACAATTCATCCAAGCCTACTTTTTTTGAAGCTTCTTTAAGAATATTCCCCAGTTGTGCATTGCATGAAGAAAAGAGAACACATTGAATGATAAATAATAATCCTAATAATTGTTTTTTCATTTTATTGAATTTATTTTCTAATTGGACTACAAAATTAAAAGAAAAGTACCAGGGATTAAGTTAAATTTCTGTGAAGGTTTACATCTATAAATGCCCATTCTTGAAATGAGGTAAAAATGATCTTTATACTAAGCAAGTTGATAAACCAAAAACGAACTGATATAGGCCAATATTGCCATAAAAGCAAATTGAATCAAAGGCCATTTCCATCCTCTGGTTTCTCTTTTCATGACAGCCATAGTGCTTATGCATTGAAGAGCAAAAGCATAAAAAAGAGTCAAAGAAATGGATGTCTTAATATCATAAAATCGCGTGCCATCGGGTCGAGTTTCAGCTGCCATTCGTTCACGTAATTTAAGAGGTTCATCATCGGCTACCACATTATATATTGTTGCCATGGTACCTACAAAAACTTCTCTTGCTGCAAATGAAGTTATAATGGCAATACCAATCTTCCAATCAAACCCAAGAGGCTCGATGACCGGCTCCATCCATCGGCCTATCTCTCCTGCAAAACTATGTTCCAATTTTTTTGCACTGACTAGTCCCTCTTTTTCTTTTTCCGAGAGTTGACTTGTACTCAATTCCTTTCTGGTTTGCTCTTCTATTCCTTTAAGTGTTCCGGGCCAGGAATAATTGCATAAAAACCAAA
>DEQQ01000099.1 GCA_002360455.1 Saprospiraceae bacterium UBA3362 | reverse complement strand
CTCTTAAAAGGAGGTATTCCAGCCGCACCTTCCGGTACGGCTACCTTGTTACGACTTAGCCCCAGTCACCAGTTTTACCTTAGATAGCTCCACGTATAGTCACCATCTTCAGGTACCCCTGGCTTCCATGGCTTGACGGGCGGTGTGTACAAGGTCCGGGAACGTATTCACCGCGCCATGGCTGATGCGCGATTACTAGCGATTCCAACTTCATGGAGTCGGGTTGCAGACTCCAATCCGAACTGAGACCGGCTTTCTGGGTTTGGCTCCGCATCGCTGCTTCGCTTCCCTCTGTACCGGCCATTGTAGCACGTGTGTCGCCCTGGACATAAAGGCCATGATGACTTGACGTCATCCCCTCCTTCCTCTCCCCTTACGGGGGCAGTCTCTCTAGAGTCCTCCCTTACAGGTTAGCAACTAAAGATAGGGGTTGCGCTCGTTGCGGGACTTAACCCAACATCTCACGACACGAGCTGACGACAGCCATGCAGCACCTTGCTTTGTGTCCCTTGCGGGCCTACATCCTTTCAGACATATTCACTCGCATTCTAGCCCAGGTAAGGTTCCTCGCGTATCATCGAATTAAACCACATGCTCCACCGCTTGTGCGGGCCCCCGTCAATTCCTTTGAGTTTCAACCTTGCGGTCGTACTCCCCAGGTGGCTTACTTATCGCTTTCACTTAGTCACTCAATCTTACGATCAAACAACGAGTAAGCATCGTTTAGGGCGTGGACTACCAGGGTATCTAATCCTGTTCGCTCCCCACGCTTTCGTGCCTCAGCGTCAATCTAGGTCCAGTCAGCTGCCTTCGCAATCGGTATTCCATGGCATATCTATGCATTTCACCGCTACATGCCACATTCCGCCAACCTCATCCTGATTCAAGTCTAACAGTATCAATGGCAGTCCCATCGTTAAGCGACGGCCTTTCACCACTGACTTATCAAACAGCCTACGCACCCTTTAAACCCAGTGATTCCGGATAACGCTCGCACCCTCCGTATTACCGCGGCTGCTGGCACGGAGTTAGCCGGTGCTTATTCTTATGGTACCGTCAGTCGAGGATAAATCCCCTTTTTTCGTCCCATACAAAAGAAGTTTACAAGGCAGAGCCCCTTCATCCTTCACGCGGGATGGCTGGTTCAGAGTTCCCTCCATTGACCAATATTCCTTACTGCTGCCTCCCGTAGGAGTCGGGTCCGTGTCTCAGTACCCGTGTGGGGGGTCACGCTCTCACGCCCCCTACTGATCATCGCCTTGGTAGTCCGTTACACTACCAACTAGCTAATCAGACGCACACCCATCCTTTACCGCCTTAACTTTAATTATTCAACCAGGCAGTCAATTAATCACATGCGGGATTATTCTCAGTTTCCCAAGGCTATCCCCCAGTAAAGGGTAGGTCATGTACGCGTTACTCACCCGTGCGCCGCTCTAGGATCTTATATTGCTATAATATCTTGCCGCTCGACTTGCATGTATTAAGCCTCCCGCTAGCGTTCATCCTGAGCCAGGATCAAACTCTCCATGGTGAAGATCTTTATAGAATACCACATTGCTGTGGTCTCTTAACATCATTCTTGCCATGTGATTGATCTGTACTCTTCTAGCTTTTGTTTTTTAAGAGTCCGCTTTCAATTCTACACATTTTCTGTCTTCTCTCAGCCTGTCAATGAACGTTTAAGTGTTTTAAATTTATGATAAAAATCACAAAATCAAATACTTAGATCTTTTTTTATCCTATTTCCTTAGAATTAGGAGTGCAAAAGTAAATGTTTTATTTCATTTGGCAGGCATTTTCCTCATTTATTTATCTTGTTGCTCAAATTTTTCATCCGCTTTATTTTACTCTTTTGATTCTATTGAACCTCTTTGCTTGATCAATGGTATTGTTTCTCCATAATCACCGACTCACCCTGCATGAGGGATGTGGAGGTGCAGCAGCAAAGCTGCTGGTGCAAAGCACCGAAGCGAAGCGGAGTACCGGAGCAAGCCCGACCCATCCTGTTGGATGGGGCATGCCCTAATTTGTACACTAATGACTCCCCCATTTTGGTGAAAAATGCTTATTTTGGAGCCTCAAAAAATTAAGCAATATGAAATCGGTAATTACTTTTATTCATTTCATGGTTTTTATGTGCGTATTTGAGCTTGTTGATGCTCAAAACTGGTCACAATTATACAATATTCCACTAAAGGCCAGCATTCGTGAAAACCCTGCTCAAATTACGATTCAATGGGAATATCAGGCTGATGCTGTTCGGTACTTTGTATATAGAAAGCAGCGAGATGCCAAATCTTGGGGGCTGGCTATTGCTACCTATCCTCCGGATTCGTTGCGATATATAGACCGCAATGTAGAAGTAGGTAAAGCCTATGAATATCGGGTTACCAAAACGGGCAATACTCTAAGCTCAAACGGTTACATTTATGCCGGGATAAAATACACTCCGGACCTTATAAAACCTACGGTTCTTCTGCTTGTGGAGTCCAGAGTGAGTAATGCACTTAAGCCTGAAATTACAAGACTTACGGAAGATCTCACCCGAGAGAATTGGAAGGTGGTTCAGCGAGATATTGTTCCTAACATTAATAATGTGCCTTCGGTCAAGAATATCATCAACGCAGTAGTAAAAACCAATAAAAGTTTGAGTACAATATTCATTATTGGTCATGTGGCAGTGCCGTATAGTGGAAATGCCAATTGGGATGGGCATACGGAGCATGCTGGAGCATGGCCTGCGGATGGCTATTATGCCGACCTCGATGGTGTGTGGACTGATTCTACTGTCAATAACACTACTCCGGCTCGTGCAGAAAATAAAAATATCCCAAAGGATGGAAAATTTGATGCTTCTCAATATCCGTCAGACTTAGAATTGGAAATAGGCAGAGTTGATTTTTTTAATATGCCTGTTTTTGGTGTCTCGGATACGGTAATGCTGAGAAGATACCTCGATAAAAATCACGAATTCAGGATAGGAAATATTAAGGCCAAGCGCAGAGCTTTGGTTCAGGATAATTTCAACATTCAAGCTGAGGGTTTTGGGCAATCCGGTTTCCGCAGCTACATTCCAATGTTTGGATCCTCGAATGTTTATACAGATCCATTCCGCGAAAGTTTAGTTAATGGGTCTTATCTCTGTGCCTATGGTGCGGGAGGAGGATCTTACAATTCTTGCGCCGGAATCTCGAATTCTACAGAAATGGCAAAAGATTCACTACAAGCCATTTTCACATTTTTGTTTGGATCCTATTTTGGAGATTGGGACAACCAAAATAATTTTTTAAGATCGGCCTTGGGTAGTGGTACTATACTGGCCACAGCTTGGGCTGGAAGGCCGGCCATGCAGATTCATCAGATGGCGCTGGGCGAGAGACTTGGATTGAGTATGAAACATTCTCAAAATAATAATGCCACCTATTTTATAGGTGCTACGGGTGCGCGAGGTTGTCATATTGCATTGATGGGCGATCCTACTTTGACTCTGCTGCCAATTCGTGCACCAAGTAACTTATCTATTACTAAGTTCCAGGAAATTATCAATATTCGTTGGACAGCCTCACCGGACAGTAAGTCTCATGCCGTTTTTAGAAAAACATTAAGTGATAGCGCTTATACTCTTATGGCTATTGTCGATACCAGCTATTTTCAAGATAAATGCTTGTTGAAAGATACTGTATTTGAGTATCAAATCAAAGCCGTTGTCTTGGAGCAGACTGCCAGTGGATCTTTTTACAATTTTAGTCAAGGAATATCAGATCAAGTGAGAGTGACCGTTGACAATTATTTGAAATCTGAGTTTTTGGCAACAAATGATTTTGAATTTGTAGTGCTTCATTCACGTACGCCTAAGGCTCAATCCATAAGTTGGCAGATCAATGGAGCCGCTATTGGCAGTGATACTTTATTTCAAACGGCTCTTCCTTGCCCCAGAGATTCATCTACGATATGTTTGATAGCAAATGGAATATGCAATAATGATACCTCTTGTACGGTGCTCAAAAACTATCCATGCAGTGTTCCGAATATTGTGAAGAGCAGGATAGAAAGTGTACGATGTTTTGGTGATCCAACATCTATATTCCTCGACAGCATAGCCGGAGCATCTCCGTTCAAATTTGTATGGGAAAATGGAAGTACGGTGAAGGATAGATTGAATGTGACAGATGGTAGCTATAAAGTAAAAATGATCTCAAGGCTGAATACCGAAAGCGAAAAAGAATTTGTTGTAAAGCATCCTGAAATGCTGAGTGTTGAGATCAAAGTCTTTGATGCAAAACCAAATCAAAATGGCTCTATCAACATCACTCCGAGTGGCGGAGTTGCTCCTTATCAATACGCCATCACTCCAAATGTTCCACTCAACAATATTCCGGCAGGAAGCTATACATTGACTGTTACGGACAACAATTTATGTACTACTTCGGTCAATTTTACTGTGATGCTGAACGTGGGCACAGAAAAAGTTGAAAATTCTATATTTCAAATCACGCCTCAACCTGTAGAGAATGATCTAATCATTCTATCCAATCTTCAGTTGCCGGATGAAAAATGGAATGTAGAGATCAAAAATATTCTTGGGCAATCTATTAAAAATTCAATTTATTCTGTTCAAAACAACAGAGTTGCCGTGAGTGATTTGAAATCAGGTTATTACTTTTTGATTTTATCAAGAAACCAACAACGATTGATACTACCATTTGAAAAAATATAAAAAGAGATTTTGTCAAGACTTATTCTTCTGAAGAAATTTAGTTTGTTCATTTTTGGAGCTTGGTTGGCTTTGGTTTCATGCAAAGAAATGCCTGCAATTCCTAAACCAAGAACGTATCCCAGAGTGGAGTTTCCTGCCAAAAAGTACAAAGAGATGGATGCAGAATATTGTCCGTTTCGGTGTGAAATTCCCGTGTATTCTGAGGTTCAAAAAGACAGCAGTTTTTTTGATGAAAAACCATTGCATGAATGTTGGTTTGATTTGAATATTTCTTCTTTGAAGGCTACAATTTATTGTTCCTATAGTGAGATTCATTCATCAAAAGAGCTGGAAAAAGCCATTCGTGATGCCTTTACTCTGGCTCATAAGCATCAGCAAAAAGCAAATTATCTGGATGAAATTCCATATAAAAAATCAATGGAATACAGCGGAATGATTTTTGATTTGGAGGGGCATGCTGCATCTCCCTTTCAGTTTTATATGACGGATTCTGCAAGACATTTTTTTAGAGGTTCACTCTATTTTCATTCCCAAACTCAGGCCGATTCGTTGGCTCCTATTTCAAGTTTTCTTAAAGAAGACATTATCCATTTAATGAACAGTTTGCAATGGAAGTAAAACCAATTTCGATTAAAAGCTCAAACTCAATTTCATGTCTTGAATCAATCCATTATTATTTAATCCATTATTTAGAAAACGTTATATGCAAATAAAATTTTGTGGTGCAGCCAATACAGTTACAGGATCATGTCATCTCATCACATTGAGTGATGGATTTAGAATTTTGCTGGACTGTGGAATGTTTCAGGGAGCTGCCGGAGATTTGGATGAACTGAATTCAAATTGGCATTTTGATCCAAGCAGTATTGATGTCATGATTTTGTCTCATGCTCACATAGATCATTGTGGTCGGATTCCAAAATTGGTAAAAGACAGATTCAATGGTTTGATTTATGCGACACACGCTACCCGAGATTTGGCAGGAATTATGCTAATGGATACAGCGCATATCCTTGAGAAAGATGCACAATATCACAATGAAAAAGTCATTGAAAAACTCAAGAAAAAAGGAGTTAAAGCCAGCGATTTAAAGAAGGTTGAGCCTATTTATTCAGCAAAAGATGTTGCCGTAGCAATGCAACAATTCGTTTCTTGTTCTTACGATACAAGCATGAAAATAGCCGATGGAGTTGAGCTTGTTTTTAAAGATGCCGGGCATATCCTTGGATCTGCTTCGGTGAATCTCAAGATCGATAGAGCAGGTGAGCAGATCAGGCTTGGTTTTACAGGAGATATAGGAAGACCGAATAGACCCATTTTGAGAGATCCAATCCCGATGTTGCAGGCCGATGTAATCATATCCGAATCTACCTACGGAAATAGACTTCATGATGAAAAGCCGGCAGAAAAAAATAAGTTTTTGGAGATCATCAAAAAAACCTGTGTTGAACAAAGAGGCAAGCTTGTTATTCCGGCGTTCAGTGTTGGCAGAACTCAGGAAATAGTTCATCTACTGGATCAGCTTACCAATGAAAACAGATTGCCCAAAATTCCTGTGTACGTTGACTCCCCTCTCTCAGTGAATGCCACTTCAATTTTTAAATCCCATCCGGAGTGTTTTGACTTTGAATTGCATCAATATTTATTGAGAGACCCCAATCCATTTGGATTCAATTTGCTGCATTATGTCACTGAAGTTGCTGAATCAAAAAAACTGAATAGCAGTAATGATCCTTGCATTATTATAAGCTCAGCAGGCATGATCAATGCCGGTAGAATAAAACATCATGTTGCCAACTCCATAGAGAATCCAAACAACACCATTTTGATGGTAGGGTATTGCTCTCCTGAAACTCCCGGAGGAATTCTGCGCAGTGGTGCAACAGAGATCAAATTGTTTGGAGAATTATTGCAAGTTAATGCATCTGTGGAGTTGATGGATTCGTTTTCTGCTCATGGTGATCAGCATGAGATGACTCAATTTTTGGAAAATCAAAAATCAAGTTGCGAAAAACTGTTTTTAGTTCATGGAGAAATTCAAACCCAAGAAGCTTATAAAGATCATTTGTTGAATGAGGGATTCAAGTCTGTTCATGCACCGGCAATGAAAGAAGAAGTGATCATTCACTAGGATCTTATTCCTAAGTGTAAAGCTATATCATTGAACTTTATACACCAATATATTCGCCGGAATACATCCCTACTTGGTTGATGTTATTGTATTGTGATATAACTTTGGAGCCGTGCAGGATCACATTTTTCATAAGTAGAGAATAGCTTGAACCTCTAGCTTCTGTATCTAAGGCAACAATATTCGGATTATTTAATCCTGATAGAATTTGTGAATCATTGATGCTTATATTCGAGACTTTTCTGAACGACAGGCCTTTGGTATTCAGTCCGCCGTAAATATTTTGGATAACCAAATTTTGTAATGCCGGTTTGTTGAGTTCGATCTGAATAAAAGTGGGGTTTTGTTGCAAATTAGCCTGTTCCCATTTGACATTATCCAATCTTAAATTTAAGCTGGCATAAGGTCTTGAATTTTCATTAGCATCTACCCACTTGAATCCATGAGTGCCTCCAACCCATGCTTGAAAACCATCAAATGTCATGTGCATAAGATGTACGTCTTCCATTATTTCTATTACCGGATTGAGGAAGGCTCCAAGATAAAGGTTATTAAAACAAAAATGATCTGCATCTATCGGGTTTTGTTTATTTGGATTTTTTTGTACTTCAATGGGTTTATTGGCATAGATCATCATGTCTCTTATGGATATACATTCTCTTCCTCGTATAATAATTCCGGTTCCGCTGAAATAGGAAGCTCCATTTATTCCGGATTTAATATTGCAATCTCGAATTTTCAAATTGGAACAATCAACAATTTCTATTGCAGTGCAATTATTGGTAGATGCTGAAGCGCTTGAAAAGCCAATATTTGCCAGTTCATTATTATAGGCCACTTCTATAACTTCTCCAGCCTTTTCTCTAGCACCAATTCTTACGATCGGCATTGCCTTCTCAGCTGAATCTGCGCTTGGTCTGGAGGTCGGAATCTGATGCTCAAGAATTGTGCTCTCCTTGTTTTCTCCAATCAACCTCTTATTTCCCGTAAGCCAAATGGTTTCCTTAATGGCGTGAAATCCACTTGGGATAACAATAGTTTCGTATTGTTGAGCATTATCAATTGCTTGTTGAATAATTTGTGATGCATCTGCTCCTGATGGAATACTTACATAAATCATATTGGATAATATTGGTTTTACTTTATAGATATGTTTTGAACCTTAAAAATGTTACCCTTTTTTGGAACTATTTTAATTATTTATTTGTGGTGAATGGATTGGGCTTTAGTATAAAACTATCCAAAAAAATGATTTGATGGCCACATTTTTTTCTTAAATAAATTTGATTCTCCTTTTCAGGAACTTTAAAATTTAACTCTTGTCGCATTTTTACCCAAGTTTTTTGTGGATGGAATGTGAATTCGCTTACTATGTCTTCATCACAAACTATGGGCTTGGGCTCTTGAATGGAATTTATAAAACACCATCCGGAATTAACATCTACATTGAATCCATGAGCTCTTTTGGTCATACCTGATTTTTGCACTTCGATCACTCTGCTTAAATTCTCTACCGTTCCATCCGGAAAAGTACATTTTAAATTGATTCGAATTATTGAAGCAGTTTGATTTTTTAGCTTAATTTTTTGTTGAGCGGCAGAGCTATTTGAATTGACAGGAAAAAAATCTACATCCTCAGAACTCCACTTATACTCTACATCTGCAATATAGCTTGCAGACAAAGTTTCTGTATTCTCTGCCAACATTATAGATTTAGAATCCAACCATTGGATTGCATTTTTTTGATCGGGATAATAAACTCTTACATAATCTATCTCCATAGCAGAAGAACAGGGAATAACACATGGCTTATGATCACTGCCTGTAATCTGACCACTGGACAATCTAATGCTTTTGGGAGAAATGGGCATTAAGCTTCTGTTTTTATTGTTGTAACGGTCCACATGATATTGATGAGTAAGAATATTGTTGACATAAAATTTAATTTCTCGTGCAGTAAATTCGACAGCATAAGTCACAAAACTATTGGATAAATTTTCTGATTTATTTTCAAATTTTAGCTTGGAATCAAACTCAACAATTTTAGGCATCAAAGCTCTCTGTTTCCAAAATTTGCGCCAATCCGATTGATAATTTTCATACATTGTATAATGTTTCCCTTTTATCCTTCTTATGCCCCATAATCCCGAAGTAAAATAATTTTGTTTTTTTGTTGTTTCAAAAACATCAATCTCTTGTCCGTCCGGAGTATAAAGCCAAAACGAACAGCCTGCATTGCATTCAGGATTGGTTGTTCTTGCTCTAATTTCTATATAGGATTCGTCAGGGAAGAAATAATTTTGAAAGCATACATTGGGAAGATCCGGCCATTGGCAATCAAGATCCCTGTAGCTTGCAGTTTTTATTTCTGCCGACACACCGGACTCACAGTCTTCCGCTAGAGGGCAATTGGAATTTTCTTGGGTAGCCTTATCCGTATGCAAATAACAAGATCCATTTTTTAGTTCAATCTGTTTATGCATAAATGCGTATTGATATTTTTCGCAGGGAACATCATCCTGAGGATTGGAAGAACTCGGATCCCATTTTTGTAAATTTAAAGTTCTGCCTTCGAATTCATCTTCAAAAATCAACTTGTAATTTTCTTTATATCTTGGATTTTTTTGATTGGCCGTGACTCGAATCCTTTGTGCAGAAAGATTTGACCAAAAAGCTATGACAATAATTAATGTAATAAAGATCGATCTATGCAAATTCATTTTTCAATAAAATTCAAATGTAATAGTATCTCAAGAATTTTTAAAGAGAGGAAGCCAATTCATTTTTTTTGTAAATATAGATCCAACTTCTTCCCGAATCAAGATTTATTCATTTGAACAGCTTAAGGATTTGATCTAAAAATGAAATTTAATATCTTATGGCTAACCGTTCTATTTTCATCAACTTGATCGGTGCTTCGCACAACTCAATCCATAGCCAATAAAAAGGATTGCTGTTGTGGTCGATGGACCCACAGTTTCTTTGCACTGTTGCTTTTTATACAAAGTGCTGAGAGTAATTTTTTAATTAATAATATATTAAATATTTATCATATATTTAAATATCTTATAATATGATAATTATATATTTGTCATTATTGAATGGTGGAGGTCAATGAGATTTGAAGAATAATTCGCATCTTTGCGGCTCAAAATTAAACGTAATCAGCATGCAAAATTTAGTGTATTTGTTGCCCCTTTTTGGCGTATTGGGACTCATCTATATGGCCTATTTATACTCATGGGTATCCAAACAGGATCCGGGGGATTCTAAAATGAAACAAATTTCTGACAGCATTGCAGAAGGTGCAATGTCATTTTTAAAAGCAGAATATAGAGTGTTGGCAATATTTGTGTTGATTGCCGGAACTGCGCTTGGCATATTGAGCACTCAGGTGGACACTACCCATTGGCTTATTGTTGTAGCCTTTGTGTTGGGAGCTATTTTCTCTATAACCGCAGGCTACATAGGAATGAGAATAGCCACACAAGCCAATGTACGTACGACCAATGCAGCTCGCACAAGTCTGAGTAAAGCATTACAAGTATCCTTTAGAGGTGGTACTGTTATGGGACTTGGAGTTGCGGGATTGGCCGTACTGGGCTTAAGCTCATTGTTTGCATTATTTTTCAATTATTATATGGGTGGTTCTTGGGCCACATCAACGATCAAAGGGATAAGTAGACCGGCTACGGAGGCTATGAGCGTTATCCTTGAGGTATTGGCGGGATTTTCTTTGGGAGCAGAATCTATAGCATTATTTGCTCGTGTCGGCGGTGGTATCTATACCAAAGCTGCAGATGTTGGGGCCGACTTGGTAGGTAAGATAGAGGCAGGAATCCCCGAAGACGATCCACGCAATCCGGCTACAATAGCAGATAATGTGGGAGACAATGTGGGAGATGTAGCGGGGATGGGAGCCGACCTTTTTGGTTCTTATGTGGCTACGGTGCTTGCTGCAATGGTTTTGGGAAATTATGTAATCCGCGATATGGGCGGAAGTGTGAATGATTCTTTCCTTGGACTGGGTCCAATATTATTGCCTATTTTGCTTGCCGGGCTGGGAATCATTTTTTCTATCATAGGAACATTTTTTGTTAAAATAAATAATGACAACGCAAAAGAACAACAGGTACAATCAGCCTTAAATCTTGGCAACTGGAGCTCTATTATTCTCACTGCTATTGCGTCTTACTTCTGCATCATGTGGATGCTTCCAGCAGAAATGAGTATGAACTTTTTTGGAAAAGGAATGCAAACCGTAACTCCGCTTAATGTATTTTTTGCGGTGGTGATAGGCTTATTTGTTGGTGGAGCCATTTCTTACCTTACCGAAATGTACACAGGATTGGGCAAAACAGCTGTAAACGACATCGTTCAGAAGTCGGGCACGGGTGCTGCAACCAATATCATCGGAGGATTGAGCAATGGGATGTTGAGTACTGCCGGACCTGTAGTTTTGTTTGCCGCTGCCATTTGGGGCGCCTACAGTTTAGCCGGTTTTTATGGTGTAGCAATTGCAGCCTCGGCGATGATGGCCACTACTGCCATGCAGCTTGCCATTGACGCTTTTGGCCCGATAGCCGACAATGCCGGAGGGATAGCAGAAATGAGTGAGCTTCCAAAAGAAGTAAGAGTAAAAACCGATATTCTTGACTCTGTAGGAAACACTACGGCCGCTATAGGAAAAGGATTTGCCATAGCCTCTGCAGCACTTACTGCCTTGGGATTGTTTGCTGCCTATGTTACTTTTACAGGAATTGACGGAATCAATATTTTTAAGGCCGATGTTTTGGCTGCATTGTTTGTAGGAGGGATGATTCCTGTCGTATTTTCTGCATTTGCGATGCGATCTGTAGGTAAAGCGGCAATGGACATGGTTAATGAAGTAAGAAGACAGTTCCGCGAAATTCCCGGAATCATGGAAGGCAAGAGCAAGCCGGAATACGGCAAATGTGTAGAAATTTCTACAAAAGCTGCCTTGAGAGAAATGATGTTACCGGGCTCTATCACGATTATTGTTCCTGTAATCATTGGCTTTTTGATGGGACCGGAAGCATTAGGATCTTATATGGCAGGAGTGTGTGTGAGTGGAGTGCTGTGGGCTATTTTCCAAAACAATGCCGGTGGAGCATGGGATAATGCCAAAAAATCTTTTGAAGCCGGAGTCGAAATCAATGGAGAAAAATTTTATAAAGGCTCTGAGCCTCATAAGGCAGCAGTAATAGGCGACACTGTAGGAGATCCGTTCAAAGACACATCCGGCCCTTCTATGAATATCTTGATCAAGTTAACCTGTTTAGTGGGCCTTACCATAGCACCGATATTAGGAAAAATGTATGGCAATGGTTCTCATTCGAGCAACGAACAAAAAATAGAAATGAAAAAGCAACAAGACCTTGGAGAGTCGACTATTCAAGTCAAATAAAAATTAATTTCAAATTAAAAATACAAAAGCACAGACCATACGATCTGTGCTTTTTTTTTGAATGGAATGTTGAGAAAAGGAAATAAAATTTTTTAATGAAAAAAACTCATTTTACTGTTAGAAAAGTTTGCAGTAATAATACGAGTTTAAGGCTTGGGATAGAAGCGAGGTTTTAGTTTGAATAACCGGCTTTGTATTTTCAATTTTCAATTAATTGTTGGGCTTGATGCCGTAGTGGTCTAAAACCGTGAGGATGCTTAATGACTAAATGATTTCCCTTATTTCCATCTTAAAAATATTTTTTGCGTCAAAATGAATATTTAATTTGCTTACAAATAAATATTTAACTGCATAAATAATCAAGCAAAAAATTTATCTCGTTGCAACTAAATAGCTATTTTATTTACTTTACTGTATAATTTCATTGATTATGGTGCAGACAGTAGAGTTAATAGCTAAAAATATCAGGTGTTTGAGAGATGTAAAGCACCTTTCTCAAAAAGAAGTGTGTGCAGATTCATGTGTACCACAAGGGCAATACAGCTGTATTGAGAATGGAAAAGTACGACCTTCCATTTCTACTTTAGAAAAACTGGCTTCTGTATTTGAGGTGGATATAGCAGAATTTTTTAAGTTTGACGACTTGGAACAAAAGGATAATTTACAAACTTTAGTCGCACAATAATATGTACACATACAAAATTCATTTACACAAAGAAACCGAAGGAGGTTTTACGGTTTCTGTTCCTGCCTTACCTGGTTGTATTACCTATGGCGAAGATGTGGACGATGCTATTGCTATGGCGAAAGAAGCTATTGAACTGTATAATGAAGAATTGCAGGAAAGAAGCGAAGCCATACCCGATCATAGCAATACGTTGGAATACTCTTTAAACCTTGAAGTTATATGAACCCAAGTCCAAAGCGACTTATTAAATTTTTAGATGATAACGGACTTATTTTTAAACGTGCTAAAGGTTTACATGAACTCTATCACAACCCTGTTACCAACAAAACGGTTATTGTACCTGTACACGGTGGTAAGGATATGAAAAAAAGTACTTTCCTTGCCGTCATTAAATAAGCCGGACTTGATAAAAACAAATTGGATTAAATTTATTTGTGTCCGTCCAAGCAAAAGCATCGAATCAAAACTTGACAAAAGCGGTCTAATTCTGAGGCAAAAGTTCTTCAATTTTATTGATGGGATGGTCTTATATTCTTAGTAATACATCATATAACCAATGCATAGGATTTATACCAGTTAATTTACAGGTTCGAATAAATGAGTACATCATATTTTGAAAGTTTTTATACATTTATTTTTTGATTATTTCTGAATTAATTTCATATCGTTTTCGATATCGCAAGCTAGTCATTTTTATTCCTTGAATCACACACATTAATTGCGTCCAAATAATTTGGGTGTTCGCTTGATTTTCTGAATTAATTGTTTAAAATGTGCCTCGTTCTAATCGTTTACTCAATAGTACTAGGCCTCCCTGTTCATACACCATCAATCGAATCTGGCTATAGCGTTTGTTGAAAAATATGTATACATTTCCATCCAATGGATTGCTTCCCATGCTGTGCTTAATGATTCCCAACAGTCCATCAAAGCTATTCCAAAATCTACAATACCTTGATAATCGAAATAACGATGTTGATCCGTGAATGGAATCATATCTCCAGTTGTATCATTTTTTTCAATCCTTCCAATGTAAGTGGACTCTGAACATGGTGTTTTATTCTGTTTTTGTACTCAATAACTATGTGATCTATATGAAAATTTGTCAGCTCGCCGATAAGAGCTTTGTCACTCTCCTTGATTTGCACAAAATCATAAGTGTCTTTATTTTTAGTTTGATCAGTTTTCCGCTTGTGGTAATAATACTGATGCATGGGTATGCCCGCCTCTTTTAAAAATGTCCTAGCTTTTTACCACTTGCTTTAATTCTGCTTTGCAGTTCTTTGAAATCCATTCTTCCTTTTTTGCAAAGGTATTTGCACTACCTTGCTTATGCAAGATGCTGTTTGTTGTACAGATACATAAATAACTTAATTTTTCAATTTTAGTTTCCACAAAGCCGGTTTCAGGAGCAATCGGTTCCTTTCTTACCGAGTGATCTTTATCACTCGATTGGCACATTGGCGACACCTGTCGGTTATCTCCGAATGGCAAATATAACGAATTACTGAGCCAATTTGAATAGTCCATATATTATAAATAAAATCAATTGCATGGCATCCATAAAAAAGTTATCAGTTGAACCAAAATGTAATCTTAGGTGTTTTTATTTTAAATATTTATTATGCCTACTGCCTCAATAGAACAATTACAGCAAATGATCTCAGATTTGATCCTAAGTCAAAAAGAAACTGATGCGAAGTTTAAGGAAACTGAGAAGTTTCTAAATCAGAAGTTTTCTGAAACTAGGGAATTATTCAAGGAAACCGAAAAAATTCTAAATCAGAAATTCTCCGACACCGATGCTAAATTTAAGGATACAGATAGAAAGATAAAGGAAGCCAATGCACTTTTTACTTCACAATGGGGCAAATTAATAGAAAGTCTTGTTAAAGGCGATCTAGTCAATTTGTTGAGGCAAAGAGGTATTGATGTTCACGACACTTCTGAAAGAAGAAAAGGTAATCATGAAGGTGAAAATTATGAATTTGATATTATTGCTCACAATGGTAGTGAGATCGTGATAGTGGAAGTCAAAACAACACTGCGTACTCAAGACGTAAAACTTTTCTTATCTAAATTGGCGAAAGTAAAACTATGGCTCGCTGAGTATAAACACTTCAAAATTTATGGTGCAGTAGCATACCTTAAAGCAGAAGAAGCTTCTGATATTATGGCTATGAACAAAGGCTTGTTTTCTATTCGTGCCACTGGAAATTCTGCTACAATTACTAATGCGTCAGAGTTTGTTCCATTCGTTTTTTAGAATAGAATTATCTCTAAGGGAATTTGCTTATCCGCTTTTATATTGTTTGTGATTTTCTAATCACTCCTACTTCTTTTTTGTTGTAAAATTAACATCTCCTAATAGTTTAGAAAATGTCTATTTTTTTTAATCGGGCTCACTCTCATCACCGCAAACAATAAAGATTTTCTCAACATCCAAGAACTAATTGTTATTAATCCACATAAGTTGTAGAGCATTGTATTGATCATCTTTTTTCCTTTTGCAACAGCTCAAAATAAAAATTTAGGATAGAACAGAGAAAGTAAATCACTTTATTTGTCACAAACAGGAAAGGCTAATTTATAGTAAGCATTTTTATCTTTATAATTTCCTAAATTAAAATAATTATATGAGCTATGTACCTTCCAATAAAAGTTCGCGCTGATTAAACCAATTACTAAGCTCATTTTTTCAGTGGAGTATTCATATACTTCTAAATCTTTATATTTTATATAAGTAATATTAGAGGAACACCCACCATTTATCATATAATTGTATTTATGAAGTTCATCTTGTGATAAACATTGATAGAATTGGTCTGATATTAGATAAATTCCTTCTCTAAAGAAATATTCTTTTGTTCCTTTATAAAATTGAAGGTTTTCTTGAGTTGTAATAAATTCCCCTCCATATTTAATCGAAAAAATTTTTATTGGCTTAATTATATTAATAGTATCAACAATATAAAAATCCTTAATCTCAATTTTAGGAACTATCGCAACTTCATTTACGTTAAGATATTTTTTATTTGAACATCCAAAAAAAATAAATACGATTAGCAAGTTTTTTATTTTTTTCATTCAACCTTTCCTTTGCTTAGTTCTTTATTGGTACTGGATGTCATATTTGAAACATGACCCTTTCCAGCCTTTGCTAATTTACCATTTACCAACTCAGATGCAACCTTGCCCTTTAGAGGTGTTTTTATCATTTCTTTAATATCCCTTTTATTTGGTAAATTAGTTCTGTGCTTATCCGACTCTGAATCTGTCATTAATCCTTTAGAAGAATGTGTTAAACCTAACGTATGGCCTATTTCATGAGATCCTGTTGCATCTTTTGATTTTGAATTTTTTACTCTTATAAAATTTCCTCCTCTTGTTACACCATTAGTATTACTACCCAAATCTGAATCAGCTACTAAATTATAAACATTGGCCTCTCCACTTTTGTCATTAGCAAAAGCTTGGTTTACACTTCTATTTTCACCAAGGTTAGGATCTGTAGGAACTTCAACCACGGTTAATTCAAAATTGACTTGATAATTTATTGCATCATCACCTTTGCCTACTTTATAAGAATAGTTCCCACTTAAGTTATTCCATGAGCTTGCTGCTAGATCCGCTGAAGGTTTATTTGCATTCGAAGTATAATATGTAGCTTTAATGGTGATAGTTTTATTTTTTTTATCGAAATACACACCATAATCCAATCCATCGGGGTCAATAAACAATATAGGATTATTTGCAACATACATAAAAGGAGTTTGATCAAAATTCTTTTCTGTCATCGGATCGACACCATACCACCTCTGTGCACCTTTTTCCTCCACATACCGTCCTCCATACACCACTCTCATGGCCACGCCCGGAACTTCTATTTGCAGTTTTTTACAGCCCATTATTATCCCAAAGATACTTTTTTTTCAATTGAGAACTTTGACTTTTTTCATTTCTCTGCGAGGCTGTTTTCAAATGAAAAAAAAAGTCTTGTTTTTTTTGATTGTTTTTTTATTCAATGCTACCACTATTTTTTTCAAAGAATTCATTTTGCATGG
The DNA here is from genome assembly GCA_002360455.1 of Saprospiraceae bacterium UBA3362. Classification (GTDB taxonomy): domain Bacteria; phylum Bacteroidota; class Bacteroidia; order Chitinophagales; family Saprospiraceae; genus Vicinibacter. The sequence goes on along the minus strand of DEQQ01000099.1, from coordinate 600 downwards.
CATTGAATAAAAAAATGAGCCTCCTGGGGTTTGGGGATGGAAGATCCCCAACTACAACTGATTCGCCTTTGGCCTGCCCCGTTTTTCGGTGGCGGCCGGCCCGGCGGTGGAGCTGGGCGAACAGGAAGCTCAAGTATGTAGCTGCTGAACACAAAGCTTTGGCGACTGTACAGCAGCTACAGACGGCTTCCGTGCGATAATGAATTGCAATAAAATAAAAAAGAATTTTGCCATTAAAAAATATTGCAATGAACCATCGAGACCAGCTCCCGCAGGCCGCCCGAATCGATTCAGGCTGCGATGGATATCCTACTCATCTAATTTAGATGTGTAGGAGATACAGGAAAGCAGCCGTGTGACGGCGCTCAGCATAATGGCATAGATCATGACAAAGGTCTGCTTTAGCAGTCCTGTTACTCGACTTTGGAGAGTATGGCGTGATCTATGCTTATGCTGTCCCGACGGCACGCCGATTTCCCTGCTTAGATGTGAGTACAGCGAATATCTATCTCAAACAAGTTCGGAGCGAAGCGATGCAGTTTTTTGCACTCCTATTGAAGTGGGTGGTATTTTTCAATACTGGTTTTCAATTCTTCCCAT
>DEQQ01000006.1 GCA_002360455.1 Saprospiraceae bacterium UBA3362 | reverse complement strand
CTATGCCTGCATTGACACTCACCGTCCCAACACTATTTATGGTTACCGAAGAAGTATTGCTGCAGCTATTATTATCTGTAACCGTGACCGTATAGGTTCCGGCACTAAGATTGTTTATCGTTTGTGTTGTAAATCCATTGCTCCATGCATAACTGTAGGGATTCTGTCCTCCTGTGGGATTTGCTGTGGCAGATCCATTGGATTGTCCACAGGTCGCATCGGTCTTTTGGATATTGATGCTCGGTTTTGGATTTACATTGACTGTAACTTGAGAAGAGGCTGTACATCCTCCGGAACCGGTGACTGTAACTGTGTATGTTGTCGTAAGCGTTGGGCTGACAACGATGCTTGAGCCTGTTCCTCCTGTACTCCAAGAGTAACTAATACCTCCACTAGCGGTCAACGTTGAACTAAAGCCTCGACAGATCACCGATGGATTGGCAGATGAGTTTGCATTGATTGGAGGGACTACAGTAACTGTCACAGAATCCGGCAATGACCTGCATCCAAACAAATCTGTTGCCGTAACATAATATTTTGTAGTGACTGTGGGACTGACTGTTTTAGATTGCCCATTGCCCAAACCATTAGACCAAGAGTAGGTATAAGGTGCTGTTGTTCCACTTCCATTAGCCGAAATCGTAGTACTGTTTCCAAGACATATTGTTACATCATTGCTTGCTGTAACATTAGGTTTGTTTCTAACGTTCACAACCACATCATCCGTACCTGTACATCCCGAGTTGTCGGTTATGGTAACGATATATGTAGTCGTTGAGCTTGGTGTAACTGTTATAGTTTTAGAAGTCCCAAGATTATTATTCCATTGATAACTAAATGGAGCAATTCCCGAAAAAGCTTGTGCAGTAAAAGTAACACTAGTGCCTTGGCAAACTGTCTGATCATCTCCGGCATAAGCGAAAATACCATCCATGACTCCAATGGTAACTTGATCTGAGCCCGTACATCCGTTTGCAGCAGTTACAGACACAGAATAGCTTGAAACTTGATTGATCGTCACAGTAATGCATCGACTTGTCTGTCCCGTATTCCATGAATATGTTGCTCCTGTCCCCAAATCATCCGAACATAACTGAATGGTTGAGCCAAGACAGACTTCAAAATCTTGAGGCAGTACTTCATTCGTTGCACACTTAAATCCAAAATCAAGATTATGCGAATTGTAACTCACCAAACCGGTATAAATAAAAGCATAAGTCTTATCCATGGTGGTGGTAGCATCAGAATCTATGATGTCATCCCACTGATTGGGAACGGTACTTAATAGATTGGTCAAATTTCCCGTAATTGGAACTCTTATTTCATAAGATCCACCGGTTGATATTTTGCCCGGAGCCGTAATGTCATTAAATTTATAAACCCCATTTGCATCTGTTGTCGTTGTTGCCAACAACACCGCACTTGAACTAAAAAGTTGAACCTGCTGATTTGCCACTCCAGGTTCGCCGGGATCCTGTCTTCCATTTTCATTTTGATCTATCCAGACTCGATTGCCTAACTCTATTGGATTGGGATCACAGAGCAACTCGAGATCTCCTAAGCTGCCGGAATTTCCATGAGTGGCAACAGAACTGCTTTGATATACTTCGTAATAATTGGATTGGGTTCCGTTGGCCAAAGAATACTTTACCAAGCCACCGGAGTTTATTTGGGATAAAGGATCCATTGCTGTGCTCAGAATCTCACCGCTCCCCGGCTTAAAACAAATTGCGCCGAACAAAGGCTGGTCATGAGTTCCTGTAGCACCCTGAGTAAAATCATTAAAAAACTCTCCATTTCCAGGTCCCTGATTGTTGCCTACTCCTGAGCCGGCTTTAGAACAATAATTTCCATCGGATTCTAATGTCCATATTGAGCCTGATTTACATAATGCCAATACATCTCCTGCTGCCAGACCATTAGTAGCTGTCGATCCCGATGTTCCAAAATTCTGAAAACCCCATTGCAAGGCCGTTCGATCCATCAAACTGACAAACATCTCTCCAGTAGCCGGATCTATTTCTATATCCGACAATATCGGCTGATGTGTCATCGTGCTTGAGCTTGTCCATGGCTGCCAATTCATAGAAGTTCCTCCATCATTGCCTCTTGGATAATTTAAGGCAAATCCTGAGCCCGATACCACATTTGTAAAACTTCCGGTGATGTGGTTGAACTCATATACAGTAGCCTTAAGATCTGTAGTACGCCTCGATGTTTGAGCTATACACAGCACTCCTACATACAATTTGTTGTTGTAGTATTTTAGTCCAAAGGGCACAAACTCACTGTTTGCACAGCTTGGATTCGGGATGCTGTATTCTTCGATATCCAAAGACGAAGTGGGAGGTCTGTTGGGGTTATTGATAAAAACCGCAAATAATTTCTTGGTTTTGAGATTTATAACATACAAGAATTGACCGTCATCAGAGATATCCATGTCCCCCATTCCTATTCTCCCCACTTGGTCATAAGCTCCAGCATCATTGTTGGCAATATTAGAATTTGCCGGCAATCCGGAATGAGGATCAGTCCCAAAATCATAAAAACCGTAGGTAGAAAAATTGAAAAAAGGACTCACGGTTGGTGTAGAATTCGCATTGGCTACTTTATAGATGGAATTTATTCCGCCCGGCCCCAAGCCAGAATGTCTTCTGACTACAGGAGACAAAAACAAGGCATTGGTCTCTCGCTGATAGGCCGATCCCCAAACTGCTCCAAGCTGACTTTGAAGCGCCATCTGGTCTGCCGTAGTCCCTCCATTGTTGTTTCTCCCGGAGGCCGAATAGGCAAACGAAAAAAGCGCAGGCGAATTGCCTGTACTTCCTCCTCCCATAGGGTTGCCATTGACATAAAAAGGGCTTATCACTTTCGGGTCATTCTGGCAATAATGATACGGATTCAACAAACCAAGATTTATGCCTGAAACAGGAGCGGTAACAAACTGAACATTGGAAAAAGAAGAGCTGCCCATTTTGGCGGGATAAGTTCCGGTTGGAATCCCCGTAAACTCAACTCTTACAGAACCGCTTGCTGAAACCGAATAAGCACCATTAGCATTTGTAACATGAGTTCCCAGCAAATTGCCCGTTGCGTCATAGGCACTCACCGTGATTCCTCCAAATGCTTTCTCTAAATTGTCTTGTACCCCATTAGAATTGAAATCAAAATAAACAGTACCGGAAACCTGAGCATTGCCCGAGACTGCAACCAATGCAGATAAAACAAATATATAAATGTAAGATTTTCTTTGATTCATACTCATTCCTGTCTGTATACAGATTCAATCCAGTCATCCATTGCTTTGGGGAGAGCAAAATGGTACTATGATTAAGACAAGATTTTATGCAAAAACCCTTATTCATTTTAAGCTTTTTATTACCCTTGAACCTCATTTTTACAAAAATAATAAGATTTATTAAGGCATGACCCCAAGCTTTGCTTGCGGTCGGTGTACTACAGACTCCGTGTTCACTTCGGTGCTTCGCACATCCATCTTTCAGATGGATTCTTACGTCCACCTCATGCAGCTGCTTAAGGTTGATTTTAGCTTGTTTTATTTAATTATTTCCATACACAATTTTATCTCACAGTTATATATCCCTGATAGAATTCATCTAATGTTCCAATTTTGTTTTATTAAAAAATGAAAATAAGATTATACATTTGACGATAAATAAAACAATCAATGGCAAATACTGTACAATTGCATCGTGTCTTTTCTGCTCCGGTAGAAAAAGTATATAGAGCGTTTACGGATGCCGATGCAATGGCATCTTGGCTTCCTCCTTATGGCTTTGTTTGCAAAGTCCATAGCATGGATCTTAAAGTAGGAGGACTTTACAGGATGAGCTTTATCAATTTTAGCACAGGAAATGGGCATAGTTTCGGTGGGCAATACTTAGAAATTATACCGAATTCCAAATTAAAGTACACAGACCAATTTGAAAACGCTGACTTCCCCGGACAAATGATCACAACAATAGAATTTAAAGAAGTACTCTGTGGCACAGAATTGTTTGCAACACAAGAAAATATTCCGGAATCTATACCTAAAGAAATGTGTTATTTAGGCTGGCAAGAAAGTTTGGACAAATTGAAACGATTGGTAGAGCCAAATATTCCCGATGCGTAATCCAACAATTAACTAAAATAAAATCAAAACCAAATTATGGCACATATCAATCCGTACATTCATTTCAATGGAAATGCAGAAGAGGCCTTTTTATTTTACAAATCAACCTTTGGTGGAGAATTTTCCACACTTGTTCGTTTTAAAGATTTGGAAATTCTCGGAAGCATTGCAAGCAATGAAGAAAACAACAAAATTATGCATGTGGCTTTGCCAATTGGCCAACATGCGGTACTGATGGGGAGTGATACTCCTGCAGCATTGGGGACTCACAATATCAATGAAACAAGAAGTAAGATTTCTGTAACGGCCGAAAGTAAAGAAGAAGCAGAACAATTGTACAATGGATTGTCTGCAGGTGGACAGGTGGAAATGCCCATCGGAGATAGCCCTTGGGGTACTTACTTCGGAATGTTTAGAGACAAATATGGAATTGAATGGATGATTGATTATGATCCGAGACAGTAAAAATTCTATTATGATTTACTATTAATAGTTTAATTCAAACTCACCAAGGGAAAGCAAAATAAAACCTAAGCCTTTATTTTATTGAATATCATTTTACGAAAAAGACAATGGACTAAGTTTGATACTTAGTCCATTGTCTTTTTCGATATTATGTATTTTTATTCCAATTGAAAACTCTTTTCAGATCATATCTAGTGTTGTCAAATCAAGCATTTGAAAAGAGATTACCCAACATTATTTAGTCACCGTCACACCTAGACAATTTGGATCCGGACATGAGCTGCAGGAGTTCACGGGCCCTACTGTCGTTGTTGTAAAACAGTTGGAGTTGTTGGCATCTTCTATTATAACCGTATAGGTACTGGAACCATTGGCTTGTAATAATGGATTGCCTGACTGTCCGTTTCCTGCAATGGTTATTGGAGTTCCGCTTGCTGTTGGAGCACTTGTGTAGGCCCCGATTTTCACAACATAGTTTCCACTTCCATTGGTAATGGTTCCTGTAAGGGTAACCGAAAACCAGTCATCCGAATTTACTGCCGGAGTTCCGTTGTTGTTGCACTGTGTTGTGATCTGGCCAACTGAAGCCGAACAAACTACCGCACATGAATTGGGAGCAGTATAAGTTGTATCCGCAGTACAAGCAAGATCATCACTAAATGTTGCTGTCACTGTATGAACCATTCCATCTGCTGTCTGTCCTGCTATACTGTAATTGAGCGGACTGGTAAAAGGTGCTGTGAAGGTTTGACTTCCTCCTCCTGTGATTTGTACTGTCATAGAACCTGAAGTTGGCGGATTGGTAAAGCTCACTGTCCCTGTCAACGTATATTGATTCGTTGAACTATTGCATAAACCAGGGGTAGCTGTCAAACTTACAGAACAAGTTGCGGCAGACTTAAAACCAAAATCTAATGTGTGATTGTTCTCCCCTGCATTTCCTGTCGTATAAGTAATATCTGCATTAGATCCAACTAAACTTGCATCGTTATCACCCAAGTCTTGAATCCCACCAGTAGTTTGATCTTTTAAAGTAACATTCTTACCACTAGGAAAATTGGATCCTTCAATTCTTATCGTATAAGTTGTATTGGGCAAAACACCATCTGCAGTTCCAAAATAATATTGACCACCGTTTGCAGTAGTTTTTGAAGCAACTAAAGTAGCTCCATTAAATAATTTAACAGTAATACCATCTAATCCCATTTCATCTGCATCTTGAACTCCATCACTATCTGTATCCATCCAAACACGGTTTCCTATTTCGATTGGAGCAGGATTACATAATAATTCTAAATCACCCAAACCATTTGCTTTACCTCCATCTTCAACACTAAATGCTCCAGAGGTAGGTCTTATTTCATAACTTCTCAGTTCTAAGCCAGTTGTATTACTAAGCCATCTTGGACCTTCTGCCCAAAAGTTTAATGGATCAATAACATTCACAACAACTTCGTTTTTTCCAGCAAATAACATACTTCCTCCTGTTACAGATTCTTGATGATACATAAGTGATTGATCGCCAATGTAAAATTCACCACCACCTGGACCTTGATTATTACCTACTCCAGAAGTTGAAACTGATCCTGATGTTCCATTATTTTCCAAAACATAAGAACCACTTACTAATGAAGCTCTCAGTATATCACCACCTGCAACATTTGTATATAAAGTAGTATTAGAATGTGATGCATCTGGTCGAAGATTATTTGCCCCTGTTTGATGACCTAATCTATCATTAAATGTTAAAATCATATCTTCATTTATATCAAACTCTAAATCTGCTAAAATAGGTTGACAGTAAATTACAGCTGGGTTTCCATTGCTTGCTGTAAAAGCAAACTGAGTTGTAAATGTTGCATCATCTATCCATGGTTTCCAACTATTCCCATATTGAGGTCCTGCTGGAGGCCCATTAATAAATGCGGGACCTTTTGGATAATTTAATGGAAAAGATAATACACTACTAAAGGTAGTACCATCGTATTTATAAACTGTAGCTGTTAAATCAGATGCTGCTTGAGATGTAAAAGCATCACATACTGTTCCAACATATACATTTCCTCTATAATATTTTAGCCCAAAAGCTCTCATATTACCACCTGTACAATTACTAGGGATTGTGCCAGTTGACACAATAGCTTTTGTTGCAATATCAATTGTATATAATTTTGATTGAAATAAATTAACTACATATAATTTGGTTTCATCATCAGAAATATCAATATCGCCTAATCCAATTTTTCCTATTTTATCAAAAACCAAATCGTCATAAGACCAATCAGATACATTTGTAGTATTTAATGCTCTTTGAGCAATTGTAGGCATTTGAGACAATCCAACATCTACTCCAGAAATTGTTGCTAAATCCAACCACAAAGCTGAAGTTCCAGTTGATGTAACTGTATATATAGCACCAATATCTTCTTTACCATCACTATTATAATCTTTAGTTGAACCAACATGTCTTTTAACAAATGCTGAAGTATAAATTAAGGAGTTTTTTCTTGAATATGCAGTACCCCAAGTGATACCTATATCACTCTTTTTTGCTAAGTCGGTTTGAATTCCTGGATTATTGTTTCCTGTAGCTGTATAAGGTGCTTTTACTAAAGAAGCATATGAATTTACTGCCACATTTTTGTGTTTTGGCGTTACAAAAGAAGGGTTAGTTTGGCAATAATTGCTAGGATATATAACACCAAAATTAGCAGCTGAAGAAGCAGCACTGTAAAACTGAACACTGGTATTATTACTTGTTCCTACTGGAGCAGAATAATCTCCAGTTAAGAACCCAGAAAATTCAATTCTAGCTGGTAAAGTCAAGCCAGAAAAACTATAATTTCCATTTGCATCAGATGTGGTAGTTTGAACACTGCCAGAAACAGGGTATGCTTTAATTGTTATTCCTGCTAAAAATGGCTCATTAAATGTACTAGAATTATCTTTTATACCATTTGAATTAATATCCCTAAATACAGTTCCTGAAATTTGGGCATTAATAGTATTTAAGTATACACATATAAAAAGTAGTGCTAACGAATAAACAGATTTTTTCATTGAAAATAAATTATGTGAGTAAAAATTAATTTTTTTGAACAGTCGTAGTACCACATGGGATTGAAGGACATCCTGGTGTACAACTACTTGGTGCTGCATAAGTAGTTGTATTTGTACAAGTTGCATCTGCACTGAAACTTACTGTAACCGTATGACTCGCTCCATCTGCTATTAATCCGGCAATCGAATAATTTAGTGGACTAGTAAAGGGTGCTGTGAAGGTCTGACTTCCGCCTCCGCTTACACTTACTGTCATGGTGCCGCTTGTCGGCGCATTGCTGAAGGTTATTGAGCCTGTTAACGTATATTGATTATTTAATGGATCGCAATTGCCCGGAGTTGCTGTGACACTTACAGAACAAGTTGCGGCAGACTTAAAACCAAAATCTAATGTGTGATTGTTCTCCCCTGCATTTCCTGTCGTATAAGTAATGTCTGCATTTACTCCTACTAAGCTCGCATCGTTATCACCCAAGTCTTGAATCCCACCAGTAGTTTGATCTTTTAAAGTAACATTCTTACCACTAGGAAAATTGGATCCTTCAATTCTTATAGTACAAGTAGTATTGGGCAAAACACCATCTGCAGTTCCAAAATAATATTGTCCACCATTTGTGGTTGATTTTGTTGCAATTAATGTAGTACCACTATATAATTTCACCGTAACACCATCTAGCCCCATTTCATCTGCATCTTAAACTCCATCACTATCTGAATCCATCCATACACGGTTTCCGATTTCAAGAGGGGCGGGGTCTGCTAATAATTCCACATCCCCTAATCCATTAGCTTTCCGAAATAGTGATATTGGAAAATCCGGAGGATTGGAAAGGTCTCTATAAACACCATTTGCCTGCTCTCCAAATCCGATACTATATTGTTTCGTTGTTTCACTTACAAACAAAGTATAGCCTGCATCATTTCCTGCTTGTGCTGTTGCCACTATAGTTTGTTCTGGTGTATAGATTGCTAATGCTCCCATTGGATCTCCTGTAAAATGCCCATGGTCTTGTTCGTAATATGTTGTTGAATTGTAACCAGTTACTCCTCCACAACTTCCATTGTTTTCCATCACCCATATTGAACCTGATTTACAGGCTTTCAAAAATCTACCACCTGATCCATCTGTGCCATAATAACCAGGAACAGCTGTGATTCCATCAGGAAAAAAAGTACCGTCTTGGGCTGCAAACAGGTCTTTGCGCAAATCTCTAGTTCCAACTATCATATCTCCATTCAAGAATTCGATATCAGCAATAACTGCTTTATAAGCGTTATCTAATTGAAGCCAATTACCACCTTCTGAAAGCCATTTTGCTTGACTTTTCCATGGTAAATATCCATAGTTAAAGAAGTTAGTTATATTATCAAGATAGGTATAGGTTGTTTCTAAGCCATTCAATTGAAAATTTAACACCGGTGTTGTTGAAAATCCTGTTCCCGGTGTAAATTCAAATACAAATCCTTGATGATGAGGATTAATCCTATCGTCTGCTGGCCAAACTATATTATCTGATTCTGCTGTACATACAACACCAACATAAACTTTACCTCTGTAATATTTTACTGCAAATGGCCGTAAATCAACTTCATTATTCGATGTAGGACCTGTCCAAGAAGGACCACCAGCAATTCCTGGAATAGTGTGAGTACTGCTGACTGCACCGCTAGTGGTATTAATGATATATAATTTTCTATTAAATAAATTCATTGCAAACAGCTGGGAACCGTCATCAGATATATCAATATCTCCCCATGACATTTTGCCAATCTCCCACCATGCCGGATCTCTCAAAAAATCTGTTCCAGTATTGGGATGAGGATTTGCTCCAACCTCAGCTGCAGGTAAATCTATTAAAACTGAAACGGTTCCACCTGCATTAATTTTATAGATTGCACCAGGTGATCCTGCTGCTCCAGCATTTCCTGGACCAAATCCGGTATATCTTTTGAGGTAAGCTGAAAAGTATCTATCTCCATTTTGTTTGTTGTAGGCTTGTCCATAAACACTTCCAACTTGTGCATGCGTTGCTAATGTGGTGTAAACCGGCATTGGAGATGGAGGTATCCTTTGATTATATGGTGCTAATCTAATGGCTGCTGAATCAGGATACTGTGTCGGTCTTCCCCAAATAAAGGTAGGAACCACTACATCCGGATTAGACTGAGAATAATCCGCAGGATAATTCACTCCGAAATTGGCTGAAGTTGAAATTGAGGAATAAAATTGCACACTGGTTCCTCCGGCTACTGATGAATAATCTCCAACAAGTAATCCGGAAAATTCTATTCTCAATGGCAATGTCAGTCCTGTAAATGAATAACTCCCATTGCTCCCTGAAACTGTACTTCCAACTTCTGTTCCAGCTGAATTATAAGCTTTAACAGTTACTCCTGCAATTGGAGGTTCATCTAATGGCAACACATTATCTTTTACTCCGTTGCCATTATAATCTCTAAATACAGTCCCCGAGACTTGGGCCATAGTATGTTCTGTGATGCCTAATAGAAATAAAAAGATACTTAAGACCACTAATTGATTCTTCATTAATAAACTTTTCATATTACAATATTGCTGCTTAAATTTATTCTAACATGTAAATGTAATAAACAAATTAATTTTATTTATAATTTGTTCTAAATATAATTATATTTAAATGTATACTTTACTTATTATAAATTTTTTATACATATAAATATTTTATATTATAAATAAATTTAATACATTATTAATATAAAATTGTAGCTTTATAATGAAAATAATAGTGATCCTTTTCCGCAGAAGATTCATTTAACAGGCTTTAACGCTCTACACTAAAATTTTGGGATCTTTATTTCCTATAAATAGCAAATGGTAAGCTTCTTTGTAGTCCCTTTTTTTCCTATTAGGCTGCACCAGCATTCTATTGAATCAAAGCAGCAAAACAAAGGCTGATCTTCACACTTGATCAGCCTTTTGCTCTATTAGTTTTTTTACTTGCATTGAAAAAAATCAAATCAACATTGATTTCATTTTCCAACATCAAGGTTTTATTATCTTGTCACTGTAACGCCAAGACAATTTGGATCCGGACATGAGCTGCAAGAATTCACTGGCCCTACAGTCGTTGTCGTAAAACAGTTGGAGTTGGTGGCATCTTCGATTCTAACCGTATAGGTACTGGAACCATTGGCTTGTAATAGTGGATTGCCTGCCTGTCCGTTTCCTGTGATGGTAATCGCTGTACCGCTTGCAGTGATAGCACTTGTATAGGCTCCGATTTTTACAACATAGTTTCCACTACCGTTGGTAATAGTCCCAGTAAGGGTGACCGAAAACCAGTCGTCCGAATTTACTGCCGGAGTTCCGTTGTTGTTGCATTGAGTGCTGATCTGGCCTACTGATGCCGAACAAACTACCGCACATGAATTGGGTGCAGTATAAGTTGTATCGGCAGTACATGCTAGATCGGCACTAAATGTTGCTGTCACTGTATGGATCATTCCATCTGCTGTCTGTCCTGCTATACTGTAATTTAATGGACTTGTAAATGGCGCATTAAATGTCTGACTTCCTCCTCCTGTGATTTGTACAGTCATAGAACCTGAAGTTGGCGGATTAGTAAAGCTCACTGTCCCTGTCAGGGTATATTGATTCGTTGAACTATTGCAGGCTCCCGGAGTTGCCGTAATGCTTGAAATATCACACACAGCCAACATCGCAAACCCAAAATCAAAAGTATGGTTGTTGGCTCCATCCACAGGGATATCTGTAGTCAATACTGTGGCTTCTGCATTGTTGGACACAAGAGCCCCGTCACTGTCTCTCACATCGGGCTGCCCTGAACCGCCTACATTGGCAAGTGTCAAGCTGTTTGCACCCAATGCTGCTTGTTTGCTACCGCCCTGTACATTGGGTATCCTTACCGTATATTGCATATTGGCCATCAACTGTGTAATATTGTATATAGATGATGTTGTATTTGTTCCAGAAGCATTACTAAAATAATAATTTCCTGTACTGTTGGTCACTGCTGTAGCGATTACGGATCCTGACTTTACCAGTTGAACTGTTACACCTTGTATTGGATTTTCTCCTGCATCTTGGATGCCGTCTCCATCCGTATCATTCCAGACACGGTTGCCGATTTCGATGGGGGCGGGGTCGGAAAGTAACTCAATATCACCAAGACCATTGGCTTTTCTGAATATTGACATTTCACTTCCTTCTGAATTATAAATACCATTAGCTGTCAAACCGTTCGAGCTAGCATCGTATTGTTTACTTTGCTCGCTAACAAAAATGGTATAGCCCCTATCTGCCCCTGCTTGCGCAGTAACAATGATTGTTTGTTCCGGAGGGTATATTGCAAGTGCACCTATGGGGTCTCCGATAGAATGAGAATTGTCTTGTTCGTAAAAATTAAAACTATTGTAACCACTGACTCCTCCACATGAACCATTGTTCTCGATGACCCATGAGCTTCCGTTTTTGCATGCTTTGTAATACCTGGCTCTGGATCCATCAGATCCTTCCCATCCAAACATATCTGTAATTCCATCTGGGTAGGTAGTGCCATCAAATGAGGCAAAATGATCTTTTCGAAGATCTCTTGTTCCTACAATCATGTCACCATTCAAAAACTCAATATCTGATAAAACAACTTGAGTAAATGAACCAACTCTGTAATCGCCCCAATTATTATTTGATCCGCTTGGGTCTTCAAAATAGCTCTGAGGAAACCAATAAGTATATCCATAACTCCATGGTGCAAGATTTCTGAGGTATGTATAGATCGCTGGATCTCCACTAAGTTGGATTGTTAATACAGGAGTTGTATTATATGTGTTTGAACCCGGAGTAAATTCAAATACAAACCCTCTTATTTTATCAGTTTTGCCGTCATATTCGCCGGATACACCAGGTACAAATTCTGATTCTGCTGTACAGACTACTCCAACGTAAACTTTACCCCGATAATATTTCACGCCAAATGGCCTCAAATCCTTATCGTTGTCCGATGTAGGCCCTGTAAATGCAGGACCACCGGTAATGCCCGGAATTGCATGAGAGCTTAGTACAGCACCGGTAGCTGTATTGATGATGTATAATTTGCGGTTAAACAAGTTCATTGCAAATAATTGTGATCCATCGTCAGAAATGTCGATGTCACCCCAAGACATTTTACCAATTTGCCACCATGTAGGGTCACTTAAAAAATTCGTTGAAGTATTTGGATGTGGATTGACTCCAACTTCCGCTGCAGCTAAATCCAATAAAACAGAAATTGTCCCTGCGCTATTAATTTTATAAATTGCTCCGGGAGATCCATTGGCCCCTACATTGCCCGGTCCGAATCCAACTAAACGCTTTAAAAAAGCTGAAAAGTACCGATCTCCATTTTGCTTATTGTATGCTTGGCCATACAATGAACCCACTTGAGCATGAGTTGCCAAGGTAGTGTATGCCGGTCCAGGAGTAAACGGTAATATTCTCTGCTCATAAGGAGCCAAACGAACAGCAGCAGAATCTTTATAGGTTCCATTAATCGAACCAAAAATAAAGGTTGGAACTACTACATCAGGATTAGGCTGAGAATAATCTGCAGGATAATTCACTCCATAGTTCGCTGAAGTGGTTGATGTAGTATAAAACTGCACGCTTGTACCACCTGCTACAGATGAAAAATCTCCAACTTGTAGGCCTGTGAATTCAATCCTCAATGGCAAAGTTAATGCTGTAAAAGAATAATTCCCATTACTAGCAGAAACTGTACTTCCAACTTCTGTTCCAGCTGAATTATAAGCTTTAACAGTTACTCCTGCAATTGGAGGTTCATCTAATGGCAACACATTATCTTTTACTCCGTTGCCATTATAATCTCTAAATACAGTCCCCGAGACTTGGGCCATAGTATGTTCTGTGATGCCTAATAGAAATAAAAAGATACTTAAGACTAGACCTCCTCAAAAAAGTGG
>DEQQ01000064.1 GCA_002360455.1 Saprospiraceae bacterium UBA3362 | reverse complement strand
GGTGGACAACTTAAACTTTCAATTAAACTATAAAAATGAACCGTAATAAAGCCTCCTATAACATTGTACTTGCGATCATGCCACCAGTAAATTCAATTTTCACTAGGTTGAAAATGGAAAAACTATTTTTTACTTTTGGCTTTCGGATAAATGGCGGCACGTCGCAAGTACCCGCACGTTATCAGATATTTATAAAACCTAACTCGATGATCGAAGAATTCACTTTATGGAGTACAATTCAAACTAAATCAAAATGTTACGTAATTAAAAAATATTAAAATAATGGTGTTCTTATCTGGACTTCAACACCCAAAAATGAAAAACAGCTCAATGTCAAAAGAGATAAGATGACAATTTGATTCATTAAAAAACGATTTAAATGAAAAAATTTAGTAAATTAGTAGTTATTTTGATTACAATGGTGAGTTTAAATCTTCAAGCTCAAGTTGAAGTAGGATGTGGAACTTTTCCATCATCTGACTCCTTAATGGAGACTCTTCCTTGGTATGGAAACAATGAAGTTCTTGATTCCTTTATTTCTGCTGGTCTAAAAAGAGTAAATGACAATTTACCATTTAGTGTAAGAACCAGTGGCAATACGTGTCCCGAAATTAATGAACTCATTTTTATGCCTATTCAATTTTTCTGGGTACTTGGGACAAATGAACCACCTCCAACCCCAACCCAAGTCAAAAATGTTATAAAATGGGTGAATGAATTTTACCAAAATAATGGCTTGCCATTTAGATTTTACTCTGGATGTCCATTGGAGCTAAGGGATGAGGATCACTTGGTGATTAATAATTATACAGAAGCATACTTTATGTACTTAGGATTGCACCATAACAGTGCAATTAATGTTTATGTTGTTGATGATATTGTTGGGGCTGATGGTGTATATAATGGAGTAGGAGATTTTATATACGTTAAAAAAGACATATTTTCGAGCAAAGGCGAAGCCAGTACTCTAAGTCATGAATTGGGTCACTTCTTTGGCCTCGAACATACATTCAGAAATCATGATCATCCTGATCCATTATGTTATCGCGAACCAGTTAGTCGAACTAGAAATTATAATCCTTTACACTGCGGTATTTTTAAATGGGGAAAAATGTGTTCATCAACTGGTGATGGACTTTGTGATACACCTGCTGATCCATCAATATTCTGGGATAATTCGAATTGTGTATTCAATCGGATTCAAAATGATATTTGGGGAAATCAATTTGTTCCAAACGCTCGTAACATTATGTCAAACACAAGACCAAAAAGCTGTAGAACAATTTTGTCAGAAGGGCAAAAAGGAGTAATTTGGCATAATTTACTAACAAAACATGAAGAGTTATTAGAAATTGATGAAGACAACTTAAATCCTGATAAATATGAACCAGATCATACACCAGAAATTGCAACCTTAATTAAGGTGGATGAAACCCAATGTCATTCAATGCAAAACTGGTGCAGAGATGAAGTTGATAATCTTTGGGTTGAAAAAAAACAATTTATAGGAGATTACTACTTTGAGGTTGAAGACGCAATGGGAAGCAACAATCCAGTAGATGAAGTTAAGTTTTTTAATAGAAATTCAAATGGAGGAAATGGTTCAGAAATAATAAGTATCAGATCAACTCAAAATGGTGCAAGAAGATTTGCTATAGCGTGTACTGACATCACTTCTGCTTTTGGAATGAATATTGAGATAAAAAGAAATAATAGAGAGCAAGGTATTTACATAGCAAAGTTGTTAAAGAGCAATAACTTAAGTATTAATAATAATGATAAGGATTGCTTATCGGCAGGTGATGTATTGAGCATTTTAAATTTACCAAGTGGCTGTACAGTTAGTTGGTCAAGTACAAAAAATATATCGTTTTCAAATAATGGGCAAGGGAATCCAGTAACTATTGAAAACTTGAATGGAAATACTCCACCAATACTAATCAATGCTACAATTTCGCACAGCAATGGTTGCTCAGAGCAAATATCTAAAGAATTTAAATCTTTGGTTGGAGTAAATTCTCCCTATTTTGTGATTAAGGAAAATGAAAAACCTTGTAGAATTCATGGGTTTATATACTATGAAGGATACTATGAAACAGAACCACCTGTTGAGGTTGACTGGACAGTATCGAATGGAACTCTGTCGCCTGATTATGGGTACTATACAAGCGTAACGCCAGATGAACTAGGTTGGATTACTATTACTGCTACTTATAATGATGGTTGCTCAATACCAAGGTCTGTACAAAAAAATGTATTGGTAGAAAATTGTGATGATGGTCCGAAAATAACTATTAATCCGAATCCATCTGATGGAAATATTAATGTTCGAGTTTCAGGTATTGAAGACTTAATTAATGGGAGCATAATCACAATTATTGATGGTTTATCAAATGTTAGATTGACTCAAACTACAGATTTAGATCAAAACTCAATTGATGTAAGTGCATTAAATAATGGAATTTATTATTTGAACTGGACAGGCACAAATTTTAGCCTTTCTTCGATTTTAATCATTAATAAATAACAAGAAATGAGAAGTCTTATTCATATATTACTAATATTATCTATCCTTTTAACAACTTGTTGTACCCCGGGAGGTGAAGAAGCGTGTGATAATAACCCATTTTATACTCCATTTTTTTGTTATGTTTATGATAAAAACACAAAGGAATCCATAGTTGGAAGATGCGTTAATTGCCCATATTCAAATGAACTGTCAACTTTGAGAAATGAATTTGGAGATACAATTTTGACTGAGCAAACAATTGATACAGATGGCGCAATGAAATTTTACTTAGCAACAGAACAAATAGACTCAATAAATAAAATGATAAAAAAATCTTACTATTTACATCTTGTAGATTTTAATGGGGTTGAAAGAGATATTGATACAATCAGATTTAAGTTTGAGATTACAAATAGTAATAATTGTGATTTATTTACATACAAGTCATTTGAATGTTATTATAACGACAGCTTATATTTAACTAGCTATCCATGGAATAAATCGGGCGGAAGGGTAATATTTCATAAATAAAAGAAAACATCTGATAACAATGTGTATGACGAACATGGCGGCTAAACGCCGCCACGTCGCATACACTCGGCCGTTGGCGGTCATTGTAGAGTGACACATAAAAAAACGCGACTATGAAATGACAAATAACTTGGACAACTTAATATCCATTTTACCGTTCGCTTTTCTAATCCACAATATTGAAGAAATATTTGGAATGGAAAGGTGGACGAAATCGATTTCTAAATTCTATCCCCAACCTGTTACAACAAGACAATTTTCAATTGCGGCAGGACTTTTTACTTTTTTAGGATTTGTCCTTATATTGACAAAAAAATATTATCAGACAGAGCAGCAATATTTACTGGCAATTACAGGATTTGCAGGAATGCTTTTGTTAAATGTATTTTTTCCTCACACAATTGCAACCATATACCTAAAAAAATATTCACCAGGATTAATCACAGGGCTTTTGCTTAACTTTCCGCTGACGACTTTTATTTTGTGGACAATTTATAACTCTAATAACCTTCCTGTTCGACAGATTGCTATCGCCATTATTCTTGGGGGTATTATTGGGATTTTGCTTGCTTTTATATTTCTAAAAATTGGTAAATTCGTGGACGACAAACTAAAAAATGAATAAGAAAGGTTGTATTGAAATAAGAACAACGAACCGCCAACAAGGGTTTTGCGTCAGGCGGGCTGAAGTGCAAAATTCAACAGCAGTTTTTTAATTAAATATTAGTAATAATATCAGCTTTTGTGCTTCGATTTCCCGCCCGAACGCAAAGCCCCAAAACGTGTGTGTCTTGAACAG
>DEQQ01000002.1 GCA_002360455.1 Saprospiraceae bacterium UBA3362 | reverse complement strand
AAGATTATTTCAAAAAAGAACAAATTCCGGATGATATGAAATATCTTGCCGTTGCAGAAAGTTCTTTGCGCTATGCCGTTTCGCCAAGTGGAGCAAAAGGTTTATGGCAGTTTTTAGAAGGAACGGCCAAGGACTTTGGATTGGAAGTGAATGACTATGTGGATGAGCGCAATCATGCCGAAAAATCAACACAAGCTGCCTGTCTTTATCTAAAACAACTCAAAGAGCGATTTGGCTCTTGGACCATGGCCGCAGCAGCCTACAATATGGGACCCACTGCCTTGGCTAAATCTATATCCGAACAGCGAGAAACCGATTATTATAAAATGAACTTAAGTGAAGAAACCAATCGATATTTGTTTAGAATTGTAGCAATTAAGCAAATCCTCAATCATCCTGAAAAGTTTGGATTTTATTTAAAAGATGAAGAGAAATATCAACCGTTCTCCAATACAAAACAGATAGAAATAAAAACAACTATTGAAAATCTTGGAGATTTTGCCCATTCGTTTCAAATGAGTTATAGAAAATTAAAACTCCTCAACCCATGGTTACTAAAATCATCTTTACCAAATAAAACCGGAAAGAGTTATTTGTTTACTATAGAAAAAGAATAAACAATATGAATTGGATTATATGGTCTTCAAAAAATATATTGAAACTAAACGGTTTTTTAATTTTCTTTTTTTGGATCAATTTTCTTGCGGCACAAAACACAAAAGAGGTCATTAGAAAATTTCCTGACTCCAAACAAGTAAGTGAAAAAATGGATGTATTGCGCTCCAACGATACCCTTTGTCATGGGGAATTTCGAGCTTATTTTAAAGCGACAAAAGAAGAGTATTCCAAGCTCAAAAAAGAGGAATTGAGTATTGATCGCTTCATTAGAGTCAAGGGACAATACCAGATGAATAAAAAAGATGGTGAATGGATAGAATATTATTCACCCGGAGAAATAAAATCAAAATCATATTATAAAAACGGACAGAAAGTTGGGATTTGGTTTGTTTATAAGGAAAAAGGAGAAGTGGTCGAAAGATATGATCATGACCATCAAAAAAGACTAACTCCATTGATTTCTATTCCGGTAAAAAATATTCGACCCCACCATGATTCTATCCCCGGAGGCGTTGTAAGTTTTTCATTTTCTGTTTCGAGAGATTGCAGTATTGGACAATGGAAAATGATGGATAGCTTGAGCAAAGAACATAATAAAGAAGCAGAATTTGTTTTTCAAAAATATATTGCTTACAATAAAAGATATTGTGAAGGCTTGACGTGTGAAGCCAAACAAGATACCTTCATTGTAGCTTTTAGACCTAAAAAATAAATTTTATTTTTCTAAATATCTTCAATATCGCCGGACAAAATCCATACTAATTAAATGATTCTATTTTGATCTCGGCCAAATTATTTCAAAAAAAATTATTTGATTGGTACCACTCCAACCCAAGAGATTTACCATGGATTGGAGAAACTAATCTTTACAGAATTTGGGTATCAGAGATTATGCTCCAACAAACTCGAGCAGAAACAGTGATTCCGTTTTACAAAAAATTCATTGAAGAAGTTCCGGACATTGATGCATTAGCAAAACTTTCTGATCAGAAGTTAATGCAGTTATGGCAAGGATTGGGGTTTTATCGTAGAGCTCAAAACTTAAAAGCTGCTGCACAAGATATTGTAAACCATCATAATTCTAGGTTTCCTTTGCATTATCATGAAATTATACGATTAAAAGGAATAGGCCACTATACAGCAGCAGCCATTGCCTCTTTTGGCTATTCATTAGCCTATGCTGCTGTTGACGGAAACGTTTATAGAATATTATCTCGAATGTTTATGATGGATAGAGCCTTTACAAGCTTAACAGATCAGCAATTTTATAGAGATTTAGCGCAAAGTCTATTAGATCCGAAAAACCCTGGGTTATTTAATCAGGCTATGATGAACTTAGGGGCATCGGTCTGCACGCCGAAGTCCCCCAATTGTGAAATCTGCCCTTTTAATGCCTATTGTCTTTCATATCATAGAGGATCTGTCTCTGTTTATCCTCCTCAAAAAATTAAAATCTCGCTGAAAAAGAGGTTTTTCCATTTTATATTGCTTCAAAATTCAAAAGGTGCTCTTGCAATTGAGCAAAGAAAAGCAAAAGATATTTGGAATCAGCTTTATCAGCTTCCTATGGTCGAAACCGGAAAAAAAAGCCCTAAAGAAGCAGAGTTGGCTAAATTATTTACCAAAAAATACCCCGACTTGAGCTTAAAATCTCTTCAATTGATCAACTCATCTGATCAAAAACTAAGTCATCAACATATACAAGCTTTCTTTTATTTGGGGTTCTTGGAGCCAAGCCATACAAAAATTTGTAAAGCTTTTCATTATGTATTACCAAAAAATCTAAAGAACTTTGCCTTTCCGAATATAATTGTCGTATTTTGCAGAGAATATGTTAACAGTAAAACGGAATAAATATGTTGAACAAAGTTATTTTAATAGGTAATTTGGGCAAAGACCCTGAGATCCGTACCCTTGAGAGCGGTGTAAGTAGAGCACTTTTTACTTTGGCTACCAATGAAAGCTATAAAGACAGAAATGGAACTTGGCAAAAGTCTACAGAGTGGCATGATGTCGTTTTATGGAGGTCTATGGCCGAGCGTGCCAAGTCATTGAAAAAAGGGATGCTTGTTTATGTAGAAGGAAAACTCACACATAGAAAGTGGACAGATAAAGAAGGCAAAGAGCATTATGTATCAGAAATTGCCTGCGAAATATTAAGGATTTTAGAAAAACGAGAACATTCTCATTCTTCCCCAGAGGGTAAAAAAGATCAGATTCCTTTTAGCGAAGACTCTTTTAATCAGGAAGCCGCATCTGACGATCTTCCTTTTTAGTCATTTAATCAATCATTTTTGGAAACTGAACCTCCGCTTGAAGCGCTGAATATTATATTTGCCAATCTTGTTTTTCTTCAGGACTTTGGCTGGTTATTATTACTAATAGTTCTTCTCTTTTGTTCCGGAATTTTTTCCGGTTCCGAAGTTGCCCTATTCTCTTTGGACCACACCGATATTGATGACCTAAGAGATGATCACTCTCCCGGCTCAAATTCTATTGTGTTTTTTATTGATCATCCCAGACGGTTATTGGCCCTTCTTTTGATTTGTAACACCTTCGTCAATATTGCTATAGCTGTCGTTGTTGAGAGGCTTTTGGGTAAATATGCTAGCAAAGAAATGTTTTTGTCTTGGGCCTATAGTATAACCAATACCTTGCAAATTTCTTGGCCATCGCCCGAAGGGCTTGGACATGTAATGTATTTTTTTGTTGCAGTAGTTGGCGCCACCGGATTGATACTTTTGTTTGGAGAAGTCACGCCAAAAATTTATGGTCAACTGAACAGTAGAAAATTTGCTCTTTGGGTTTCTCTTCCGCTACGCGCTTTGGATATTGTGCTTCGGCCATTAACATACATCTTAGAACTCTTTACGGTAAAGGCTGAGAGAAAATTCTTAGAACGTAAAATGTACGGTCAAAATACTTCCAAAGAAGAGTTGGATGCAGCGATAGATATTGCCGTAAGTCATGATTATGAATCCGGCAAGCAGGCCGATATATTGAAAGGCATTATCAAATTTAATGATGTTTCTGCCAGTCAAATAATGACAGCAAGAACACAAATGTGCTGTATAGATATTGAAGAACCCTTTGATCAAATTATTCAATTGGTCAAAGAGTATGGCTTCTCTCGCTATCCTGTTTACAAAGATAACATGGACAGTGTTCATGGAATTTTGTATGCAAAGGATTTGATCACGTACCTTTCTGAACAAAATAATTTTGATTGGCAACAATTGATTCGTAAAAACCTTCATTATGTCCCTGAATCCAGAAAAATAAATGACATCTTGAACGATCTTCAAGAAAAACGCCTCCACATGGCTTTTGTCGTCGATGAATTTGGAGGAATCTCCGGTTTGGTAACATTGGAGGATATCATGGAAGAAATCGTTGGCGAAATCAAAGATGAGTTTGACGATCAACATGAATTAAATTTTTCTCGACTTGATCACAACAATTATTTGTTTGATGGAAAAACACTGATCAACGATATGTGCAGAGTTTTAAGCATTGATTTATTTTTATTTGATGAGCTGCGTGGAAATTCTGACTCTATCGCAGGCTTACTGCTTGAACAACACGGCGAGATGCCCAAAAAAGATTCTGTTTTGAGAATGGCCGGACATGATTTTACTGTAGTCTCCGTATCCAAAAAAAGAATTGAACAAATCAAAGTAACAAGAAAATAAACAAACCCATTTCACCCCTAGGGTTTTGCTTTTTTTCTGCTTAGATTTTTTTGATAACCAATTACCAATTCCGAAAAATCTGCCTGTCCAAAATTTGCACTAATATTGGCTCCAATAAAATAATTGTTCTTGGGTCTATAGGCCGTGTTAAATAAATAATAATTCATCTGTAAATGAGATGGAAAAAGATATTTTAGCCAGTATTTAAAATTTCCATATTTTTCAAACCGTCTTGAAAATTCAGGATAAAACGGCTTACTCAAGGTCAAGCCTCCTTCTAAATCTGCACCAAAATGACCAAATAAAAACTCAAAACCCAACAAAAAATGAATGCTCGATGCATTCCATTTTAGCTTGTTTTGAAACTCTTTTAAATCTTGTTGAATAATGTAATTAGCATAAGATGGATAATATCTATAAGTAAATCCTGCGCGCCACTTAAAGCCTGCACGCCACTGAATTCCGGTGCATATACTGATGCTGTGAATGCTGAACTTTTTACCTCCAATAGGTCTCTCTGTACCTCCCAATTCATGCAATCCCAGTCCTTGGGAAATATGTATAAAATAATTGGTTCTAGGAAATTGGTAATCAGGCATTGAACTTTGCGTCCATTGTTGGATACCCTTGGTCTGATAGATAAGCGAAACAACTCCCGAGTTTAGTCCATAGTTTGGAAGTTGAACATGAGCATTGCTTGCATGTAAATAAGATATCCCTAATTGTAATGCAAAGTTTTTCTTGCTTATAATATATTTATGCATTGATGCCGTAAATGCCCAATTTAAAGTTGAACCTATAGAAACATTTTCTACATTAGAAATTGAATATTTTCTAGTGTGCATTGCCGGTCCAAGTCCAAATCGAAACCACATTTTTTTAAAAGGATGATCCCCTGTTTTCAAAGAAAAAAACGGAGTTAAATAAATTTGTTGGCCAAATAATTTTGATTGGCCGAAATCTGTAACTCCAATACTTACGCCCAGCAATGGATGATCAAAATAATTCTTCCAATCTTGATCTTGTGCTGTATAATACTTGCCAAAATTAAGTTGATAGGCATTTAGTATTGAACTCTTAGGAAAGTTTCTATAATTTGGAGCCACATGACCAATTTGATATTCAAATTGAATAAATGACTGATCTTTTTGTGCCGAACCAATGCAAACAAGCAGAGATGCAAAAAATGAAAAAACAAATTTTTTCTGTCCTAAATTCAATTTCAAAGTGATCTGTTTTATTTCTATTCCGAATTCTTCTTTCTTGGTTGCATTAGGTCATAGTCAGAATATGCTCAATTCTATGGTCACTTTACTATTAAAACAATTGTTTCCAGTCGATTTTCTGTTGAATGATTTGACTCAAAGTAGAAATATGTACTCTTTCTTGCAGTAAACTGTCTCGATCTCTTACAGTAACAGTATCATCTGTCAACGAATCAAAATCTATTGTAACACAATATGGAGTTCCGACGGCATCTTGTCTTCTATATCTTCTGCCTATAGCATCTTTATCGTCATAACTGCATTGAAAAGAAAATTTCAATTCATCATAAACTTTTCTGGCTTTTTCTACAAGTTCAGGTTTGTTTTTCACTAAGGGTAACACAGCACACTTTACGGGAGCTAGACAGGGGTGAAGTTTAAGTACGATTCTTGTTGCATCCGTTCCTTCTGCATCAGGAATATTTTCTTCTGTATAAGCATTGCTAAGCATGGCCAAAAACATTCTGTCGCAACCTATTGAGGTTTCTACAACATAAGGTATATAATTTTGATTTTGTTCCGGATCAAAATATTGTAATTTTTTTCCCGATAGTTCTTGATGTGCTTTTAGATCAAAATCGGTTCTTGAATGAATTCCTTCTAGTTCTTTAAAACCAAAGGGGAATTCAAACTGAATATCAACCGCTGCATTGGCATAATGGGCAAGGTTTTCGTGATTATGAAATTTCAATTTTGAAGCAGGAGTTCCTAATGCTTGATGCCACTTCATTCTTGAGGATTTCCAATATTCATAAGCTTCAAGTTCCGTTCCTGGTTTGACAAAATATTGCATTTCCATTTGTTCAAATTCTCTCATTCTAAAAATAAACTGTCTTGCAACAATTTCATTTCGGAATGCTTTTCCAATTTGCGCTATTCCAAATGGAATTTTTTGTCTTGTCGTTTTAGAGACATTTAAAAAATTTACAAAAATCCCCTGAGCTGTTTCCGGTCTGAGATATAGTTTTCCTTCTTCTCCGGCAATATTGCCCAATTGGGTATTGAACATCAAGTTGAACTGTCTAACTTCTGTCCAATTTCTGGATCCACTGTCAGGGCAAACGACCTCAAGATCAACTATAATAGATCGTAGAGCCTCCATGTCATTGGCCGTCATGGCTTGGGCCAATCTATCTTGAAAAGTTTTAGCTTTATTGATATATTCTACGACTCTAGCATTGGTAGATCGATACAGATTTTCATCAAATTGATCTGCAAATTTGATTTTTGCTTTTTCTACTTCTTTATCCGCTTTGGCCATTATTTTTTCAATGGCGTCTTCGATCAATACATCAGCTCTGTATCTTTTTTTCGAGTCTTTATTGTCTATCAGAGGATCATTAAAAGCATCAACATGTCCTGAAGCTTTCCATGTTTTTGGATGCATAAAAATAGCAGCATCCAGGCCAACAATATGATCATGCATTTGGACCATTGATTTCCACCAGTAGGTCTTTATGTTATTTTTCAATTCGACACCGTTGGGCCCATAGTCATAGACAGCGCTTAGTCCATCATAAATTTCTGAAGAGGGATAAATAAATCCATATTCTTTACAATGACTTACTATTTTTTTGAAAAGATCATCTTGCTGCACCGCCATAAGTAATTTTTTGAAAAGCAAAGATCGGACAATTGGCTCAATAAACCAAAAGAATGCGCCTGTCTAAAGCGGCTGTTTCTGAATTTTGCTGAGGATAGTTCGGTCATTAACTAAACCATAAAAGAAAGGGCTTCTCTTTGAGAAGCCCTTTCTTTTATAAATTTATGAGTTACAGGATTATTGAACAGAAATTTTCTGTGTCAAAATTCCTTGATCAGAAACAATTTCCATATGATATAATCCCGGTGCCAAGTCAATTGATTTTTTAAATGTGTTATAGCCAAAATTCAATTTCTCATTTGGCCATTGTGTAACTACTTTACCTTGGATATCTACAATTCGTATGTTGACTTTTGCATCAATTTTAGAATTAAGTTCAATATTCAAAACATTTGTAGCCGGATTTGGAAATACATCAAAAGATGAAATAAAATCTAGTTGAGGTACGCCAACAAATGTTCCGGGTGCAAGATTTACATCATCCAAAAATAATGCATAACCTCCGCCTCCGCCATAGGCTGTGAAACGAATTAAAACTTCTCCACCATCATATTTAGCCATATTCACAGAATCTGAAGTCCATTCTGTTTCATTGGTTGGGAACCAGATTCCAGTAATATGAAAAGTAGATGGATCCGGGCTTTTCACTGTAGCTAGTTCTGCTCCGGATTTAGACCAAATAGAGCTCCACGTTTGTCCACAATCTGTTGATGCCTCAACATCTAATTTATCTGTATTTGCATCGTCTGTAGTAGCATATGCATAAGTGAATTTGAGCTTGTTTCCTGTTGTTCCTGTTAGATTTGTTTTTTCAAAATTGATCGAATTTTGAGAACCCGGTGCTCCTCCCGGCAATTCCATATAAACGCTATTGGCAGATTTTCCATATCCTCCAAGTTCATAAGGGGGAACACTGGTACCATTATTGGCTTGTGCTTTTTGTAGCGTGAACATTCTAAAAGAATTAGAGCTAGTCGTAAAGTAATATACTCCTGCAGGAACTGCTCCCGGAGAACCCACCTCAAAACCTTGAGTCAGAGTGGTTTTTGTAGTTGTTTTCGGAATAACCAATTCTCTATACTCATCACTTAAATTGTTTACAGAACTTACATCTTTTACAAGTCCTGAAGCATTATAAACTGAATCGACAACAACCCCAATTCTGTTAATTCCATTTACCAAAGAAAGGTTAGAAATTTTGTGAGTTGCCTTTGCTCCTGAGGCGATTGAGCCGGTCCAAACTGACTTTGTTTTACGAGCTCCATTAACCAATGGAGTGAAGACAATTCTTGTAATAGGTTCAGTTGAAGAAGATTTATTTTCTATTGCAATCTCTACACTGTAAACATTATCACAATTGTCAGTTCTAACTTCCGGTGTGTATTTGTTTGCAATATCATAATAGTTTCCTGTCAAAGGTTTTGCTTCGCTTATTCCGGCTTGCAAAATTTCTTTTGACGTTTTCATTTGGACAAAAGAAACAACCTCAAGTTGAGTAAAGTCATAAATATAACTTGGAACTGCTGCTTTGAATTGGAATGACTTTGTAGCTCCGGGTTGTATAGAGTCTGTCAATGCTGTTCCATTAAAATTAGGCAACATCTTTCTCATAACTGAATGAAATTCTTTTTCACCATTACTGCCCGGCGCTGATGCAAAAACGATTTTTCTCTCTGTAATAACAACCTGCAAAATAGCTGCATTAGGTAAAATGGCTGCAGTACTCACATTTTTCAAATTTACATCAATTGTCATGGAGTCAAACTTTGGTGACAGTACATGATCCACTTTCAACTCAAGCGGGCTTTTAACATTTGCTCGGTTGGTCAAAAGATTTTGGTTAAAATTCGCAATATGTCCTGTGAATTTATTTCCATCCATTGCCATATAAGGAATTCCAGTGGATGGAACAGAAGGGTAAGTAGTGTATCTACCGGTTACATCTGCTTTATTTTGTGCATTCATGGGATCTGCTCCCGGAAAATCACATTGATATTTAAGGACGACACAACGACTGGTGTTTGCATCCAAAATGGCCTGAAAAGCAGGACCATAAACTGCACATGGTCCACATGATGCATTGGTAAATTGCTCCACCAAGACCATTCTGTTGGCCTGTGAATAGCCCAGAAATGAGCTCAACACACAGCCCAACAGGAGTAAAAAAGTAGAAGTTTTTTTCATTTTATTTTCTTGTTTGAAATTGTTGAATAATTTGAATTTGCACGCAATAATACTGAATTTTAATTTGAAAATGAATTTGTTATTGATTTTTTAATTTTACACATTCTATCCCCTTACTTTTGCACAATATGGCCAACTCAACTAATTCTACTATAAAACTTTCTTCTGAGCATCAATTTAGCCACGAGTTGGCGGCGCTCAAAGCGGCCGATCATTTCCCCAAGCCCTACCGCTGGGAGCTATCTCCACAGGCTGTTTTAGTTTATATCCTTGGCGGAAGCCTCGCAGGAAACGTTCAAATTAGTCCTAAGTATTTGGGTAACAAAAACTTAGTAGAAGTGGCGATTGCCTCTTTACTTTCCGATCGGGCTCTGCTGTTTACAGGAATTCCCGGGACTGCCAAAACTTGGCTTTCAGAACATCTGGCGGCTGCGATCAGTGGATCTTCGAAAATGTTGATCCAAGGTACTGCCGGAAGTACCGAAGAACAGCTGCGATACGGCTGGAATTATGCAGAACTCATCGCCAATGGACCTTCCCAAAAGGCGCTGGTGCCCTCTCCCGTAATGAAGGCTATGGAGTTGGGCTCAATAGTGAGGGTAGAAGAACTGTCTCGAATGCCAAGTGAAGTACAAGACGCCTTGATTACTATTCTTTCAGAAAAAACAATAGCGATTCCGGAACTCAACTCCGAGGTTTTGGCAACAGAAGGGTTCAACCTTATCGCTACGAGTAATGACAAAGACAAAGGGGTCTATGAAATGTCTGCTGCTCTAAGGCGTAGATTTAATATCGTAGTTCTCCCTTTGCCAAAAAACTTGGAAGAAGAACTCAATATTGTAGTCTACAGAGTTAAACAATTGGCTAAACCTATAGGACTTAGTTTTGAAGAACTCAAAAAACAACAACTTGAAAAATTGATTCATATTTTCAGAGAACTAAGATCAGGTGTCAGTGTGGATGGCAAGCAAAAAATTAAAATGGTAAACAGCAATTTGAGTCCTGCAGAAGCCATAAGCATTGTTCATCAAGCTAGAATAGAAGCGTTTTATTTCGAAAACAACAAGCTTCAGACCAAAGCCCTGGCCCAAGGCTTGATAAATTCTGTTGGGATCAATAAAAATGACGAAATCGTCGCTCTCCAAGATTATAATGAAACTGTATTAAAGAAAAGATCAGAATTCAAAGACTGGTATACCGCGTTCAAGGAAATTCTTTATTAAATTACTATCGGCCGTAAATAGAAAAAGTCTGATCAAAATTTGATCAGACAATTAATCGGTTTGGTTTGTACTTTATATTTTTTTTATGATCGCTTTTAGCCCTTTTTCAGAAAGAAAAGTTTTGAAAAGCTCAGCTTCTTCTTCTGTTTCAAAATTACCACAGGATAGTCTGTAAAACGGAGTTCCATCATCTTTAAAATCCTCAAGAATCTCCGATGGATATTGGAATTTTGCTTCAACTTCTGCTGCAAAACTTTCTGCTTTTTTAAAATTGCTGAAAGCTCCTAACTGAAGTGTAAATTCTCCTTTTGTAAAAATAAATTCATCCAACTCTGTAAACTCTGTTTCTGTAATTTGCTTTTCTATAGGTTTTTCTGTTTCAGAATTTTCCTTCTCCAATTCGCTCATCACCTGCTCCACATTGTTTGTTGTAAGATCACTTTTATCTTGTTCTGCAGAAGGTTCATTGTTTGTCTCTTCATTTGTTTTTATGTCTTCCTGCGATTGAATATCTTCAGACTTCACTTCATTTTCACTTTCTTTAAGAACAGGAATAAACTGAAGGTTTTGTCCTTGAATTTTAGAAGTGCACCAATCAATCATCGTTTCGGTATTCATTGATTCTTCTTTTCGATCAATGGCAAAACCATCAGGATGAATGAGAATAACAGTAGGCAATAATTTTACTGCATATTGTTGCTTGATCGTTATTCCGTCCAAATCATCTACATCAACTTTGAAGACAATTGCATTTCGTTTTGCAAACGCCATGAAGTTTTCATCTCCATAGACATTTTTTTCCATCCACTTGCAAGGCAAACACCATCTTGCCGTAAAATCCAAAACCAACAATTTATTTTGTTGTTTTGCCAATATTTGAGCAGACTCAAAACTTCCCTCAAAAAAGATCGTTTTAGCCTCGGCTGTAGCACTTGCGAATACTGTAATTAAGATAAAAATTGCCAACTTTAAGTTTTTCATAATTCTGATGTTTTTGGTTGTGGTCGAAAATTTTACGGTTTGATTTGTTGCCGTATGATTTCCTTAATCCAAAAGGCATACCAATTTTGAGAAACTCATAAAACATAGTTTTTTATAAATGTATATTTATATGATTATTAATTAATTAAATCTTATAAAAAATTATAATATTTTATTCTAAAAATCCCCTTGAGGTTCATTCTCGCTAGAATCCTAAACTTTTGAAGCTTTAGTCAATTTACTAGCTGTGAGTCTCATTACTCAAACCATCTTTCCTTCTTTTTATGATGGAAGCGTTCAGCTTCCGGGATCCAAAAGCTATTGGCAACGAGCTTTGGCTATAGCAAGCTTATCTGATATTCCCAGCGTTTTCCTCAATCCTCTTCCCCACTCGGGAGATGTAAAATCAATGCTTGGTATCATACAACAGGTGGGTACACACACGGTAGTTTCACACAATAAATTAACTGTTGTTCCATCCTCTCAAACTTTTCAACGTTTGCATTTGGACTGTGGCGAGTCCGGACTTGCCGCAAGGATGTTTTCGGTTATAAGCCCTCATTTTAGTCACGAAGTGCTGATCACCGGCCAAGGCAGTCTTCTTGATAGACCCTTTGATATGGTGATTGATGCTTTGCAAAAACTTGGGCTAAAGGTCAAAAGCAATGAGGGAAAATTAGCTCTACAACTATTAGGGAGCATCAGCAATACCCGCCTCTATATTGATGCAAGTCTCAGTTCTCAGTTGTTGACCGGCTTACTGATCAGTTTACCCAAAATCGAGAATGATAGCGAAATCTTTGTACACAACCTAAAAAGTAAACCCTATATAGATATGAGTATAGAGTTGCTCGCTAAGTTTGGTGTTCAACTTTCTCATCATAACTATACACAGTTTTACATCCCCGGCAAGCAAACCCCAAGAGCAACATCTCCCCTTGAGATAGAAGCAGACTGGAGTTCGGCAGCATTTCACTGTGTCGCTGCAGCTATCGCCGGTAAGGTAGAGCTGTATGGCCTCAATCCAAGCTCTCAACAGGCCGACAAAAAAATTTTGGAAGCTCTCCAATTGTGTGGTGCGAATTTTTACTGGAATAATCAACAACTTATAGTAAATAAGAATAATCTAAAGGCTTTTGATATTGATTTAACTCATGCTCCGGATTTATTTCCCGCCCTTGCTGTTTTGGCCGCTTGCTGTAATGGACCAAGCAAGCTTCATGGTGTTGATCGATTGATCCACAAAGAAAGTAATAGAGCCCTCAGCATACAATCCGAGTGGAGTAAATTGGGAATCAAAACAGAGATTCAAAATAATAACCTTATCATTTATCCTTCAAAACTTCGCTCTGTATCTGTAGATTCACACAATGATCATAGAATTGCTATGGCATTGAGTGTTTTGAGCTTGGTATCAGACGGCCCTATCACCATTTCGAATTCTCATTGCGTTGAAAAATCATATCCGGATTTTTTTACTCACTTCTATGCATGTTGCAAAAACGACTAATTTCACGGTATGAATTCTTTTGGTCAAATTTTTAAAGTTCAAATTTTTGGGGAATCTCATGGATCTTCAATAGGTCTGATTATAGATCATTGCCCTGCCGGGATCCCAATATCGGAGAGCGATTTCAGCTTGGATTTACAACGAAGAAAAAGTGGTGCCTTGGGGACAACTCAACGCATAGAAAATGATGAAATTAAAATAGGAAGTGGAGTTTTTGATGGACATACAACGGGAGCTCCAATCTGTCTTAGTTTCGAAAACCATAATACTCAATCCAAAGATTACTCTACCATAAAAGAACAACCTCGTCCGGGTCATTCTGACTTCACGGCAAGTAAAAAATTCAGTTCTTACAATGATTATCGCGGAGGCGGACATTTTTCAGGCAGGCTCACCCTTGCTCTTGTTGCTGCAGGAGTTGTTGCAAAAAAAATTTGCTCCCCGATGCTCTTTCAGGCTAACATAATTGAACTTGGCGGAACCGACAAGTTTGATGAAATCCTTAAAACCGTTATTCAAGAACAAGACTCTATCGGCGGACTTATACGTTGCACTATTGATCATGTTCCTGTTGGTTTAGGAGAACCTTTTTTTCAATCTATTGAGTCTCATATTGCTCAGCTGGCCTTTGCCATTCCTGCCATCAAAGGAATTGATTTCGGAAGCGGTTTTGCAGCAGCGAGTATGAGAGGAAGTCAGCACAATGATCCAATCGTAAATCAACAAGGTGGCACAGTTCAAAACAACTCCGGAGGAATCAATGGTGGATTGAGTAATGGAAACCAAATTGTTTTTCGCCTCGCCGTAAAACCTACTTCCAGCATAGCAAAAACGCAATATTCTCAAAACCTTAAAACCAATTCTATTGAAAAATTGGAGATAGAAGGACGACATGATGCTTGCATTGCCCTTCGCGTACCTGTAGTAGCAGAGGCGATAGCAGCTATTGCATTAGCAGATTTAGTTTTGTTGCATCGCAGTAGATTTGAATTTTAGGAAGAGCCTATTTCATCCATCTTTGGATTGTGAGTCCTGCTATCCATTGCGGCGTAAACGCCTCCATTGCTATCAGGCTTAGGTTTGCAAATTTTATTTTCACTTTTATTGGCCTGTATCAACATGACTAATTGATTGGACGAATACTCTCCATTGACTTTGTAAATGAAAAACTTGGAGCAATGGCTTACTGAGCAAGTATGTAAAATTTCCCTATACTGTTTTTTACTTAGGAATTATCAGGACTTGGAGCTTGAAGCAGATTTTTTTACAAATCTTAGATAATCTAAATAATACAAGACTCTTACAGAAAAACTATTGCCCTTAATCTCATCGAACAATCCTGTAAAGTTTTGAAAATAAGATTGATCAAAGTTTTTATTCTGATAAAATATTTCATTTTTCCAAACCAAAAATAAATCACTGCCCGGAGCAAATCTCCATTGAAACTGCATATCAATATTAAAGATATTCAATTGTTGATCAAACAATGCCTGTCCCAGATCATTTTGGCCGGAATAATTAAGGGGTCTATATCTGCCATCTTTTAATAATGCATTGAAGTTTTGATACAATACCTTGTCATGATAATATCTAATCCTGGTGTTAATGCCCATCAAAGAAGAAAAACTATATTTTAGTGTTAAGCTATTATCAAAAATATTCCTGTTTCGGACACCAATCAAAATATCATCTTTAGAAAAATCAGCAATTGGAGTTGTCACAAAGGATTTATTGACCCAGCCGGGTTCCATGTGGAATTTGTTGAAAATAACATTTGCCGTTATGGAGAAACGATTACTAAACCTGTACCTCGGCGTTGCACTTATCGAAAACATTCGCCTCGGAGCAGTATTAAAATATCTAAAATTCACATTCGCATCAATGGCGAAGGGTTTTCTATAATCTGATGAAATAAATCCACCTATTCCATAATTGGAAGTAAATCTTACATATCTAATAAAATCAAATGTTCTTGGCTCAAAATAATCTCTCGTATCCACAGGCTCCAATCTAAGGTTTGTTCCAAATGCAAATCTAGACTTGAATAAAACAAACGAATTAAACAAGGCATAAAAATCAAATAAATTATCTGGTTTTGCAATGCGTTGATAGTTGATGGATTGAGAAAAATTGATGGTTTGAATTTTTGGATTTTTGGGCTTGTATTGTTCATATTTTATAAGAGCTTCATATTCTCTTTGATTCCTCAGAAAAAGAAACCCAAAATCATTCACATCAAAATCATTAGAAATATATCCATGAGCCAAAGAATAAGTCCACTTTCCGGAGGCCTTACCTGTTTTGAGATAGTATTTTGTTCCATAGCTATTTTGTTCCGATATCTTATTAGATAGTCCTAGATCTCCTTGGACATAATACTTTTGATTCTTTGTGCGAAGATTAAAAAATCCTGAACTCACATTTGCATCATACGCCTTTCCTTCTCTAGTGACATTGGTGTTAATTAAGCTGATGTATGAATTGTTTTTTAAATTTTGGTCAATGACTACTGCGTTGTAATTAGTCAATGGGTTGGTCAAAATTTTACGCTCAGAATTGGGATCATTTGCATTTTTGACTAGGGCATATTCTCTATCTACAATAGCATTAAAAAATCCAATTCCTGTTCCTCTTTTTGTTCTTCCGGAAATTTTACTTGCATTTATCAACGAGGATATTTCGGGACTTTCTATAATTTGTTCATTGCTCTGCAACTGATCCTGCAGTTGATCCAAATAAAACGGGGCTTCTCCGACTCTTCGTGAGTAGAATAAATCTCCTTTATTGAAAAGCTCTGTTCCCTCTGTGAAAAACTGTCTATTCTCATCAAAATAAACTTCAAAAGGACTAAGATTAAGTACTTTCTTATCCGAAATGACCTGATTGAAATCCGGGATAAGGGTCATGTCCAGTGTAAAGGCGTCTGTAAGTCCATATTTTAGGTCTAAGCCGGCACCGTATGCAAAGTCTGTTTGTGTTTTTCCGCCAGAACTTCTTGCATCGGTTTCGAGGTTTAGGTATTGAGAGATATACGGAGTAAGAGAAAGTCTAACCGGAGCTTTGATGCTTTCTAAGTTAAGCAGCCTTCCACTTTGCTGAACCCAGCCCTCTGTATTGGGATCAATGTAATTCCAAAAAGAAGTTTCTCTAAATCTTCTG
The DNA here is from genome assembly GCA_002360455.1 of Saprospiraceae bacterium UBA3362. Classification (GTDB taxonomy): domain Bacteria; phylum Bacteroidota; class Bacteroidia; order Chitinophagales; family Saprospiraceae; genus Vicinibacter. The sequence continues at coordinate 9,514 of DEQQ01000002.1, read as the reverse complement.
ATTTCTCTCTTGCATTGTAATCCCCATTCTTGAACTTGCAGCTTGGGGAATCGAAGTGCAGAATAAGGTATTTTTAATTCTACAGACCAGCCTTCATGATTAATTTTTACTCTTGAATCCCAAACTGCATTCCATGAGTCATCATCATCATGATCAGAAACAATAGCATCTGTTTGAACTCCTGATGCTGACACTCCAAATAAAAATCCATTTAACCCACTAAGAAATGGATCAAAAAATATAACAAATTGATCTGCATTCTCTACATTATCTCTTGGGCTTAATTCTTTCAGTATTTTATCGGGTTCCGGGTCATGCATTTTGGCAGCGACATAGATATTTTGATTGTCATATTGAATATAAACCTCTGTATTAAATCTGGATGGCGCTCCCAAATCCGGCTCTTGTTGTAAAAATTGACTGGCCGGTTCTGCGTTCCTCCATTCTTCTTCTTTGATTTCCCCATCAATATGTAGGGTATGATTTATTCTGAGGGCTTTTGCTTTTTTGGGTTCATTTACTGCCTCTAAATCGATAGAATAAATATTGGCAAAAAACAAAATAAAAATAATTCTACCTAATGGTTTTTGAATAATAAAGAAATCCATAGATCAAAATTAGAAGATATTATGAATATTCTAATCATATTGAAAAAGTTTAACATTGAATTAAACGATCCACTTCATTGTAGCTTATTTAATCCTATCAAACCATTGGAATAAATAAGAATATTTTTGGTCTATCAAGGCAATATAATTTCCTGTTCTTAATTTATCTATTGAGATCTCGGTTTGTCCGCTGTTAGTTAATTTTCCGGAATACAGAGTCTGTCCGATATCGTTTATTATGGTACAGTTAAGTTGATCGTGGTGTGGATGGCTGATGACTAATTTTTGGTCCATTTGCCGAAAAATAATTCCCGGTTTTTGTTGTTTTGGATGTGCCTTTTGATCTGCAAGAGTTTCGTTTCCAATGGCATAAAATCCGTCCAATGCAGCTCTGAGAGAAGTTCCTGTTTCGATACTGTCAGGATTGTTGTAAAGGCGAAAAACAAAATACACTGAATCTCTCTTCTTAGAAGCTATATTAATTTTGTAATGTGATTCGGGATTAAATTTTCCGGACAGATTGAGCGGTATGTGTTCTAAAAAATATTGCTCAGTTCCAAACTGTAGAAAAGTTTGCATTTTTGCGCCACCGCCGCCGCCATAAGCCCAAGCTGAATAGTTTAAATTAAGCTCCGTAGAATTTCTTAAATCCATTGGAGGTGACTTGAGTAACATTTCTCCTCTTAGCCTATAATTGGAAGAGTTGTAATCAAAATTTGTGGTGATTAATGCACTATTTCCAAAATCATTAGGGAGATCTGCTGAAGGATAATTTGACACTATAGTTCTCAAATCTGAAAAGTCGGTTCTCCTCCAGCTCACAAAGCTATCTTGAGTTGTAATCTGCCATGGATATTGAAATACAATATCATCTCTGTAAGCCTTATCCAATGTATAGTTCAACTCCTTATTTTCATTTAAATAAATTTGATCTACAGCATAATCATAAGACCATTTTCCACAAATTAATTGATATTGATTTTCATAAACTTTCTCAAACACAATAATTCCATTTTCAGATTTAGTTTGGTCATAGACTACATCTTCTGCTATCAATTTACAATTAGCTTCAGAAATTTTTTCTCCAGTTTTAAAATCTTTCAAATTGGTTGTAAAATCAAATTGAGGTTTCGCTTCCAAATAAAAAGTATCTCTTTGGATGCTTTGTTCTGAAAGCTGTACAGTGGTATTTAATGTAAAATAACCTAATTTCTTTATTTCAATTTGAATTGTCTCCGGTTCACTGCTTCCGGTATAAAATCTACCCAAATTATCGGTTTGTTCTGTATTTTCTCTTTGAGTTGTTTTTATTTTTAAGGCTGCATTGGCTATAGGCTGCTTTGATTTTTTATCAACAACAATAGCCTCAAGATAGGAAGCCTGAGTTTTATCCATTTTTAAAACAAAAAGTCCATTTTCAATATCTGAAGCAATAATCAAGCCTGAGTTAAAAAAAGGATAAATGCTCCAGCATCCGTGAAAGCCTCCCTCTGCTTTTTCATAAGTGTCATAATATGCTACTTCCACGAGATTGTAGGGATAACTTGTATTTAATACACGAATGCCTTCTGTATAATAGGACACAAACAAGAAAGAATCTTTATGAAATACATTGTGAGGAATAATATTTTTTATTCTATTATTGTCTACTTTAAATTGATCAAGAAGTTTGACTCTATGCGGATTTGAAATATCCCAAGATTCTACAAATGCCGAGGAGACTTCGTCTGCAGAATACAATATTGATCTATTTTTTTCCTTCCAAACCGCATGTGTAAAATGTGAATTCGTTCTTGCTTCATTGATCTTCTCGGGGTTTTCTATATCGGATATATTCCATATCCCCACTGTTCCGTTAAATAATTCTGCACTATACAGTGTGTCTGCAGTTGCAAATACTTCATGAAAATATTCCTTATTCAATACAGCTGCCACCTCCGGTTGCCAAGGGTCTTTGTTTAAATCCAGAATTGTGCAAGAATACCCATTAGGAGCAGCTCCTGCTAAAAAGCAATATCCGCGCTCGTTAATGAAAATCGTATGAGAAGTTTTGACCTCTATACTGTCTGTGTTTTTTTTATAATATTTTTTACGAAAAACGAACGGCAGACTGTCCCGAGGACTTTCTAAATTAACAATAAGCAAGCCATCTTCATGTTCAGTAACGATGTAGGCGTATTGTTTGTATGTCTTGAGCTCTCTCCATGGCGAGAAAGTTCCTTTGATGAATCCCATTAATTCCGGAGATTCAGGAGTTTTTAAGCTATAAACTTTTAAACCTTCTCTTGTACCAATCAATGCAAATTCTTCGCCCTTAGAGTCTGTGTAACCCCATATGCTGCTGGACAATTCAGGGATCTCCGTTCTTGATACCAGACTCATCCGATAAGAGGTTTGAGCATATACATTGCTGATTATCAATATAATAATCAAAATACTTTGAACTGTATTTTTAAAATAAATGAACGGAAAAGAAGATTCCATAGTAATTGTAATCAACCAATTTGATTTGTAAATTTAATAATTTTTTGACAATAATTTTATATTATTGTCCAATAGCATAGGTGAATTTCTCGTTTTTAATACTAAAAAGGAATCTATTTAATTTTGGTATTGGCAATAATTCGGACAGAGTCTATTAGTTTAGTTGAATTCCCTTTACATTTGTGCAAGGCATTTGTTTCGCTTTGAATAAAATACAATTTGATTCCAATGAGAGTAACAGAGTTTTTTGAAAAAAATAAAAACAAGACGTTCGTATCTTTTGAAGTTCTTCCGCCGCTTAAAGGAGGAAGCATAAAATCGCTTTATGAGGCTTTGGATCCCTTGATGGAATTTAAGCCTCCGTTTATTGATGTAACTTATCATCGGGAAGAATTTATCTATCATCAACATCCCTCCGGCTATTACCAAAAAGTAGCAATAAGAAAACGACCCGGAACAGTGGGAATTTGTGCGGCTCTTATGAATCATTATGGGGTAGAAGCTGTACCCCATTTGATCTGTGGAGGATTTACAAAAGAAGACACTGAAAATGCATTGATTGAACTTAATTTTCTCAACATTAAAAATATTTTAGCCCTACGTGGCGATGCAAGAAAGTTTGATGAAAAATTTGTTCCTGAGCCGGGAGGAAATGAGTATGCTCTTGATTTGGTAAAGCAAATTGCGTCAATGAATCAAGGCTCCTACTTAGATTCCAATATTGAGAAAGCAGAGCCTATGGATTTTTGTATCGGTGTTGCAGGGTATCCCGAAAAACATTTTGAAGCTCCAAGCTTAAAATCTGATATGAAATATTTAAAGAAAAAAATTGATGCCGGTGCTGACTATATCGTGACTCAAATGTTTTTTAATAACGAAAAGTTTTTTAGTTTTGTAGAGGCTTGCAGGAAAGAAGGAATTAATGTTCCTATCGTGCCGGGACTGAAGCCACTAACTAAAAAATATCAGCTCAATTCTATTCCCCGCCATTTTTATATAGAACTTCCCGACGAGCTGGTTAAATCTATTCAAAAAGCCAAAACCGAAGAAGCCGTTAAAGAAATTGGTGTAGAATGGTGTATAGCACAATCACTCGAATTAAAAAAGGCAGGGGTTCCCTGTATTCATTTTTATACCATGAGCGATTCTGAATTGATAAAAAAAGTATGTGAAAAAGTGTGCTAATGTTAGCCCCATTTTTTAGAAAGGAGCCTGTTTTTTTTATGTTTGTAAATAGAGAATCTTTTAGAAATAGTATACTTTAAATTCAATAAATAATGCAAAAATTAGTCCTTGCCTTATCCTTCGTTACCACAGCATTGTTTTCTCAGCAATGGGTTGACTTAAATTATTCTTATGACAGCGTTCTTAATGTGAGCTATGGTCAGTCCACCAATCTTGTTGGCGAACTTGAAACCCATCACATGGATATTTTTATTCCAAAATGTCCCGCTAATAGTGCTTCGAAAAAATGGCCATTGATGCTGTGGATTCATGGGGGCGGATTTATTGCCGGAAATAAAAATGACCCAAGCATTCAAGCTCTCTGTAAAAAATTTGCACAAAGAGGTTATGTCACTGCAAGTATTGAGTATAGATTGGGAATGATTTCAAGCAATAGAAGAATTGAATGTAATCTCAATCCCGATTATCCCTGTTTGCTTGCGACGGACAGCGCAGAATGGTATAGGTCCTATTTTAGAGCGGTTCAAGATGCAAAAGGAGCTCTTCGTTTTCTTATCAACAAAAAAGAAGTCTTAAATATAGACGAGACCAATGTATTTGTCTGTGGCGAAAGTGCCGGTGCTTTTACCTCACTCGGTGTAGCCTTGTTAGATCTTGAGTCTGAAAAACCTAAAGAAGCTTACACAATTGCTGACGCACCTACTCCTCATATCAAAAACTTACCATGCATTTATAATCAAAACAAGACCTTTCCTGTAGGTAATATACCAAGACATGATTTAGGCAGTATTGATGGAAATATTGAGCCTAACGCTCCTGCTTATGTGATCAAAGGTGTTGGCAATATTTTTGGAGGAATGCTATCTGACTTACTTAAAAAATCTCCAGCCGGAAAACAGAAACCTGTCATTTACTCTTTTCATCAACCCTGTGATATTATTGTTCCAATTGATTCAGGCGCCTTCTTTTGGGGTTTGTCTTGGTGTATGGTTCAAGGAGGTTGTGTTTCTTTGAGTAATACCAATGCAAAAATTTATGGTAGTCGTGCTTTTTCAAATTTCAATAAAACATTCAACTATGGTTACACCATCAAAGAAGAATACGGTAATATTAATTTTCCGTACAATTTTTTGTTTGGTGATGGCAGTTGCGCAGATCAATTGAATAAACCATGTCATGCTTACGATAACCGCAATTTAAGAGAGCTTAATATGGCCAAATTTTTTGCAAGTTATGTAAGCACTCCCGGACCATGTACCTCTGTAAACAGTGATGATGCTTACAAAGAAGAATCTGTAATTGTGATCCCTAATCCTGTTCAAAATAGTGTAGAAATAAGATTTCCCAAATCTTGGGAGAATAACATTCCTTCTATTCAACTCTACAATGTGGATCTTCAAGTAATAAAATTCATTCCCAACGTTCAATCCTCTTTTGTAAAAATAGATTTGTCGGATTTGCCTGCCGGAGTCTATTTTATTAAATTTGGTCAAAATCACTCTCATAGTTTTGTTAAAAAAATAATTAAGCTCTGATGTAAAAATTAAAAGAACCTCATAATGAAATCCATTGAGGTTGAAGGCGACAATATTGTCTTTGAATCAATTTTCGACAGCCTTATACAACTCTGTGTTTTGTTTTACTGTATACCAATATTGTTTATCTTGATGTTGCTATTATTGCAATTAAAAGTCGTAAAACATGATTTTTAAACTGTGTTTTTGACGTTAGAATATTAACTTCCACAACTATCAACAGAGCTGTCTTTGTCCTTAAGGATTAAACAATTCCGACAAAAAATATTGACTGTCTCGGAGTGTCCTTCAATAACTTCTAAAAAATAATTGAGGTAAAACAGATATTCTTGTCAAGCTATTTCAGGATAGCTTTTATAAATAAAAAATGGCCACCGGATCAGCAACATCAAACAAGCTAAAATAGACACAGCAAAATGAAGTAAATCATTTACTCCGATATTCAATATCAAAGGATTAATAAATAAAAAAAACTGTTTCTATGATCACTGCTTGAGGTGCATGAAGGACTTGGTCTGGATGCGCCAAAGGCGCAGGAAGACGGAGCAAAGCGAACTCCGTAATGGACCGACCCGCCAATTTTTGGCGGGTCATGCCCAAAACATTTTATTTCATTACTTGGGTTTTCAATTTCATTTTTTTTGTAGAAGGGGTCGTGTATTTTTTAGAAGCTGTAGCTTATTCTTGCAAACAATCTTCTTCCGTTTCCTCCCATTTGTACGGCATCCCATGGTCCACCTGTTTCGTTATTGAAAGCCCACCATTTTGCACCGGCTACAGCACCAAGATCGGGATGAATATTGAAAATATTATCGACTCCAAGATTGATTCCTATGGACTTAACAGGTCTAAAACTGATGAATAAGTCAGTAACCCATTTTGCTCCATAATGATATTCATCTTTTACTGCGGTAGGAGAATCGTCAGACGGAATTTGAGGGTCAATACCCAATCCATCCACACCATATCCAAGAATCTTTACTGCGCCAAAGTGGGTTAATCTTGCTCCAACGCCCCATTTGCCACAACGGTAGTCTGCTGTAAAAGCCATCTTTGTGTTGGGTGCAGAAGCAAGAATGAAAGCCTGCTCACGATCACTCAAAAATTGTTTTTCTCTTGATTGATTATCGTTGAGAGAATCAGGGACATTGATTTTATCAATACTCATGATTTGGAAGTTTCCTGCAGCGATCAATTTTAAATTGCTCTTATTCCATGCTTTAGAATAATCTAATACAACATCTACTCCTTTGTTGGTTGTGTTGACGGCATTGGCAAAAAATTGAGCTAGTGCAACATTAAGTTTTTTAAGTTCTGAAGTAAACGCAGAATTTAAATTGTCGTCTTCTGCATCAAATTGTCCTGAAAGAACTACTCTGTCTTTGATGCGAACATAATAAAAATCATAAGTGATATTTAAATTTTTATTCATTCTAAAACTGCTTCCTAAACTAAAGTTGAGAGATCTTTCTTGCTTGAGTTCCGGGATGCCTGCTGCTTTTGTTATGCTGCTGTAGTTTGGTGCAAGTTTAACCTCTGAAATTTTTCCTCCTTGCACTGTTGTGAATGTGCTGGAAAAATTGACTTGCTGAAGTGATGGAGCTCTGAATCCTGTAGAAATGGACGCTCTCACGTTCATATTATCTTGTACTTTATATCTTGTTGCAAGTTTGTAGTTTGAGGTAAAACCAAAATCACTGTAATTTTCTGCACGAACTGCAGCATCGAGCAACCATCGTTTTGTTACATCCAATTCTGCTTCTAAATAAGCTCCAACGGCAGTTCTGCTTGCGTCAACCTCATCTGATGGTTGATACCCTGGAAATCCTTGAGAACCTGTTGCTTTATTTTCGTCATAATTTTTATAAGACGCTTCTTCTCCTGCAAACAAATTGTATTTCTCCAATCTAAATTCTGCTCCTGCTGCAAGATTAAGTCCTGATAGAACTTGAAATGGTTTGCTCAGGTTAAAGTTACTTGTATTTTGAAGGAAGCTGAAACCGCCATCATCAAAATGGGTTTTATTTGGATCATTAAGAGATGCATTAAATGTTTTGTCGCCAAAAAAATGGAAATTGTTTTTTCCTATAACATTACTCAGATCCCATGACCAACCCTTTTCTGTAGATCGCTTAAGTCCGATCGTTGCACTTAGGTCTGATACTTCAGTCTGAATATGTGGATTAAAAAATTGATCTGCTCCTGCTGTTTCTGTCTCTTTGGAGTCCATAATAATTCCATCTACACGAACCAAATCACCATTGGCATTTGTAACAAATCTATCCGGTCTTGCAGAAAAGTTTCTGGTGAATGCATAAGCGTCTGCATTCTTACTGTTATAACCCCCGTTGGCGTACACACTAAGATTATTTGACAGAGGATATTCTGCATTCAGAAACGCGCCGTATGAATTCAAAGAACCATCTCCATGAGCTCTTCTGTAAATATTCACAGGCAAACCGTAATCATTTGCAAAATTTTGATCTAGAGACTGTCTGTACGTTTTTGCCAGACTGTTGTAGTTCAGTGTAATATTGCAAAAAGAATTTTCTTTTCCTAAGCCTATCCCGTAATTAAGATCTGCCGCTAAAAAATTTCCATCCAATTTATTTTCATAAATGTATTGGCCTAACTCAGTCTTAAATGCCGGATTGAACTGAGGATCGTAATAGGCCGAGTATCCAACATTGGCTGTCAATCCTTTATTTTTTTTCAATATGAGATTCATAACGCCTGCGATTGCATCCGAACCGTATTGGGCGGATGCTCCGTCTCGTAATATTTCTACTCTGTCAATGGCTGCTGCAGGAATGGCATTAAGATCTGTGCCTGAATTGCCTCGGCCTCTTGTTCCAAACACAGAAACAAAAGCCGTTTGATGTCTTCTTTTGCCATTGATCAAAACCAAAGATTGATCCGGGCCTAAGCCTCTCAGTGTAGCTAGATCGATATGATCTGCCCCATCCGATCCTGATTGTTTATTGTAATTTAATGAAGGCGTGGCATAGCTCATCACAGAGGTGAGATCCATTCTTGCGGTAGTTGCCATCACTTGTTTTGTCGAGATGACATCTACAGGAACGGGTGTTTCCATGGCCACTCTACCCTGTTTTCTTGTCCCTAATACCACAACCTGATCCAAAGATCTTGCAGCTTCTGACATTAGAATGCTGAGCTGGTCATTGGTTGTTACTGAGACAACCTGTGTACCATATCCTACATAGGATACTTGAAGATTAGAATTTCTTGGAGCCAGGATAGAAAACTTTCCGTCGGCATCAGATACCGTTCCTCGCGTTGTGTTGAGAATGGTAACTGTTGCCCCGATAATCGGAGAGTTGTCTTTCGAGTCCATAATTTTACCTGTTATGGTCATCTCCTGAGCCCACAGGCTAACAAAAGAGAACATAAAAAAGAGCAAGCTTTGTAAAAATTTCATATTCGTTTAAGTTTGTTTGAATGAAAAAATAAATACATTGTTTTGGGCGTGACCACTCCCTTCCGGAGTGGTCGGAGTCTTACAGGCTCACCCATTCGGGTTCGGTGCTTTGCACCAAGCCTTCCAGCCTCCTCACGCAAAGAACTCTCTTTGGCTTTGAGTAAGATGGCAAACCCAAAACCAAAGTTGAGGCTAAAATACATATTTTATATATTGCTTTACCAAATAAAAATTTTCATTGCCACATTCTCAATAAAGTGATT
>DEQQ01000089.1 GCA_002360455.1 Saprospiraceae bacterium UBA3362 | reverse complement strand
CCTTCTTCTCTGTATTTGTTACAGTAGCTTCACCATGATAAGCAAGAACCTTCTCACCCACTCCAAGCTCTCCAGCCAGTCGCCAGTCATTGTAAGTGGTAGAGAAGAGCAGAAATTGTGTTAGTACCCCGAATAATAAAAATAATATGGACAGAAATCTCCACATATTGCAAAAGTAAAAATTCTTAATGAAGAAACGGAAATAATTTTGACCAATAAACCTACAACCAATACAATCAGCCAAAGGATTAAATTTCGTTCTTTTGGATCAAGCCAAAAGAACAATGAAAACCATAGACCAAAAGTCAGAAAACTCCAAGCTAAAATATAGGATATCCTCTTTATCTTCGGCCTTTTCATTAATACCAAATTGAATTATACAATAGTCTAAAATAATAGAATGAGAAATTATGAACGGCATTTTTCATTTTAGACTTTGTGTTTATTCAAAAGCGTTAAAAACAGAAAACTGTTTGAGCACAAACCAAGAATAAACAAAAAAACGAGATGACGAGAAAATCAAAAAAGAAAGATAAAAGCCACAGCGAGTTTTTTCGGTTTAGCTTTTGAATGAATACAAAGGCGTTAAGAAATGAAAACAGCCTTGATCTTTTGGATCAAGCCAAAGGAACAATGAAAGCCATAAGCCAGAAGTTAGAAAACTCAAAGCTAAGTGCATTTATAATCGCATACTTTGCGGGATACTATTTAAATTTAACAATATCAATGTTTTTTTCTTTTTTTATATTCTGAATAATCTATGCCTTTTAAATCCAAAAATTCAAATAATAATTTATAAAATTTATATACTCCATCAATATTGTCTTTTTGTCTTTTCTCTAAATAAGTATATATACTCATGGCTTCAGGTTTTCTTACATATTTGTTTTCCATAAATTCCATAAATTCCATCAGTATAGTGTACTCCAAAGAATTTACGTCTGATGCGATCCTAAATCCATCAATAAAAAAATAAATCTCTCTAATATGTCTAAATACATTTGGATTTCCATGATTATAATAATAAAGTAAAATACTAATTAGCCCTGTCATAACTTAATCGCATAAATCAGTTAAATCTGTATCAAATTGATTTGGGGGTAGATCTAATTTATCAAAAAAATCATTAATATCTATTCCGTTTGGATTAAGATTATCATATACCTTTCCGTTAACCAAAGTAAAAATATGAAATCCTGTTTCTGCAATAATTTTCCCATTGAATTCAATAAAATTAGACCATTTTCCATTTATTTTATTAAAAACTCTCAACTTCTTTGAACATGGGTTAGTTACTCCTTTTGATTTTAAGTGCTTTCTTAATTCCTTAGCTTTTTCAGCACACTTAAAATGTGTTGACTTATCACCATCAACCCAGTTATATTTCTTACCAATATTTTTTAAAGAGGCAATTAAATCATCAAGGATACAATTATTATGTACAACAAAACCAGAATCTCCAACAAGGAAGTTATGCAAATCCTTAATCTCCAGATTATAAACCGCTTCACTTTCATCCTTCTTCTCAGTATTTGTTACACTCGCTTCTCCATGATAAGTAAGTACTTTCTCACCAACTTCAAGTTCTCCAGCAAGTCGCCAGTCATTGTGAGTGGTAGAGAATATCGGATGTGGTGCTGTTACTCCAATAGTCTCGTGCCAATCACCATTGGCACTTACGAATGTGATATTATGGACTTGATCGCTATGGTGGATGAATAGTCCTGTGACAGGTTGGTATTCATAATCATCATTTGGGTCTTCATCTATAGGCTTCTTTTGCGGTGTGATGTGCTTGATGGATGTGATTTTGAATGGCCCTGAGATGCCTTGTTCAGGTAGATTCATATTGACAATACCATCAGTCACATAACCTTTTGATTGTATCCAATCATTGTGCATTGCCAAGTGACAAACCGATGATGAATATACACCTTCGAATGATACTCTATACCAATCAGTGTCGTTGATTTCATATAGGTCTCTCTGCTTTTGCTCAGCACTTGTAAAAGGATCACCATTCATCAACGCCATGCTTACATCATCGTTATTTGATGCTGTCATGGTATAGCTTGAGTTTACGGTCTTGTGAGCAAGGGCATAGCTTAGCAAAGGTGTATCATCAACAGGCACCATGGCAAACGGCATCATAGCAGCTATGGCGTAGGCTTTGCCGTTTTGACTGATGGGATTACTTGACATTAATACGGGGGTATTTTCAAGTCTAAAAAATGAAAATAATATTTGAACTATGTATTTCATTTATAGCAAAGGTACTAAAAAACATCCTCAATGAACTTATCTAAATTTTTTGTAACTTATGAGGGTTCAAATTTTAAGAATAACTAAATTCTATTTTTTCAAATTCATATAGTGAAAAATAGGGTAGTATTATTTTTGAATAGTATGAAAAATCTGGCACATTCAAACTTTTTATCATTTTTGGTTGACCAATACCAATTGTTATTTGTCGACCTTCAACAATATTCAAATTATGATAAGTAATGATATCTTTAAATATTAGATTAAATCCAATATGCTTTTTATTGTATTTCGATATTGTATCCAAAAAGATGTCTGACATTTTTTGATTTTGGTTTAATTCAAATTTTATAAGTTCATCATCAACCCAAAAATAGTCTACATCAAAATAAGAAATAGCTTTACATGAAAAGAAATATTTATAAATTTCATACAAATTGTAATTCCCTTCATGATAACTAATCTCGATTCTTGCTTGCTTCCCCATGTCAGTCTAATGTTTCAACTATCTGTATGCCTTTACTGGTTAGCCAAGTTCTAGCATAGTCAGGCACCTTTGTATTTGAAAATAAGTAAAATTCATACCCATGCGCAATAGCATCGTCATATTGTTGTTTTATGCTTGATCGTCTGTCAGGCCAAGCTTGTAAATTTAGTGCATTGCCTGATTTAGCTTCTCCTAAAATTTTTTTTCCGTTTAATTCAAAAAATACGTCATATTCTCGTGCTTGCCATGTTCCCAAATCTTTTGGCATTGCCTTCTTTGCACCTGGAATTATGTCGTGCAACCAATCTTCATAGGCAGTTCCTTTTAAGCCTTTTGCGCCTTTAACTCCCTTTATTAAATTCTGAAGATAATTATTATGCACCACAACCCCAACATCCCCCACCAAGAAGTTGTGAAGGTCTTTAATCTCCAGATTATACACCGCTTCACTTCCATCCTTCTTCTCGGTACTTGTTACAGTAGCTTCACCATGATAGGTAAGTACTTTATCCCCGACTTCAAGTTCTCCAACAAGTCGCCAGTCATATTGAGTGATAGAGAAGATCGGAATGGGCGTTAGTAGCCCGAAGAAAAAAAATAATATGGACAGAAATCTCCACATATTGCAAAAGTAAAAATTCTTAATGAAGAAACGGAAATAATTTTGACCAATAAACCTACAACCAATACAATCAGCCAAAGGATTAAATTTCGTTCTTTTGGATCAAGCCAAAAGAACAATGAAAACCATAGACCAAAAGTCAGAAAACTCCAAGCTAAAATATAGGATATCCTCTTTATCTTCGGTTTTTTTCAATAATACCAAAATGAATTACACATTAAAAATTCCTGCCGGCCTTTTTCATTTTAGCTTTTGTGTTTATTCAAAAGCGTTAAAAACAGAAAACTGTTTGAGCACAAACCAAGAATAAACAAAAAAACGAGAGGAGGAGAAAATCAAAAAAGAAAGAAAAAAGCCACAGCGAGTTTTTTCGGTTTAGCTTTTGAATGAATACAAAGGCGTTAAGAAATGAAAACAGCCTTGATCTTTTGGATCAAGCCAAAAGAACAATGAAAACATTAAGCTAAGAATCAGAAAGCTCCACGCTAAAATCCATTTACAATCACACACTTGATGGGATGGTGTCTCCAAATGAAGTATTTTTGTAAATCGTCGCACTTAAATATTGAATTCAGCAATGAAATTTATAACAATTCAATATTCAATGAACATGAAAAAATAAACTCATATTCCTTAGAAAGCTCAAGTCTTAGAATAGTCTTCATGAATTTATTGCTAGGAGTACCACGTTCGGTATAAAATATTCCTACTTCGAAGAGTTATCATGACTGAGCGAAATAATATGATCAAACCTTACAAATATTCCCCTTTTACAGAGAGGAATACTTAACTTCCACATGCCCTCGGCAGCAATTCGTAGAGAGTACAAGAGGTTTGCAATAGATTGTGGATTTTTATATCTCATCTGTTCAAGGATGTTTCTCAAGTTCAATTTGTACTTTTCTTTAAGAATAAATTACAAAGATGATCTAGAGAAAATGATCGATGAGGTTAGACTATGATTTGATTATTTTTTACTGAATTTGAATTCTTGGATCATTCCATGCATTCACTAAATCTGCCAACAAATTTATTGTCACAAAAACTAAAACAAACAAAAACGAACAAGCTAAAATCAGAGGCCTGTCATAATGATTTAGTGCACTTACGCAGAGATCACCCAAGCCTTTATAATTAAACACAGACTCCACAAAAACGGCTCCGGTCAAAACTGATGCAAACCATCCACTTACAGTTGTAAGAATAGGATTAAGAGTATTTCTCATTTGATGAATCCAACTGATATAGTATTCGGATAGGCCTTTGGATTTTGCCGTTCTCATGTAATCTTGATGGGCTACTTCAACAAAGGCAGACCTAGTCATCTGACATATCACAGCAATAGGTCTGGAGCCTAAGGCAAGTGCCGGCAAGATCAAATTTCGTAGCCGGACAACTTCATTGCCCCAATCATCTATTTCAAACAGTCCACCTTGAATTTCTAATCCTGTCCAAGCTCCTAAACTGAAAGCCAGAATAAAACTTAATATTATTGCTGTTATAAAGGAAGGCAATGAAATAAAAAAGGTACAAACGGACTGAATGAGTTGGTCTTGCCATAATCCATAATAGCGACTGCTCACAATCCCTAGAAGCACCCCAACCACAACTCCAAAAAACATGGCACATAGTGCAAGAACCAAAGTGGCTAAAAATGCATTTCCAACCATCGAAATCACCGGCTCAGAATAAGAGTAAGAAACCCCAAAATCAGGCTTATGCAAAACAAGCTTTATCGTTCCCATCCGAAATAGCGTCCATCGGTACTGATTTATATTTTCCTTTTCATCGACAAAATGAAGCGGAGACAAATCATTAAGATAATACAACATTTGAACCGCAACGGAGTGATCTAGATGTTGAGTTTCACGGAATTTTTGCAATACTTTTTCATCTGCTTTTTCTCCATAAATCGCTCTTGCCGGATCAACATTAGACAGGCTTAAAATCCAAAAAATCAACATCATGCCGACAAGCATCGCTATCAATCCAAATAATGTTCGCTTAATAATGTATAAAATCAAATTGGCAAATTTTTAGCAAGGATAATACAAATTTATATCTTTGTCAAAATATTTATTTTTGGATTCATTTTATTCTCAACTTTATTCCCCGGAAACCATTCCTTATTTTAAGTCCTCTGATGTCGAATATTGGCTTCATCCAAATCATTTTTCAGCATGGATATCTCAAACACCTACTTTTGAAAATATTGAGTCTCAAATCAAACACAAGTCAAAAACGTATCAGAACAGATCATTGATAAGCTCAGTTCTTAAACGACAATATCAAAAGGCTAAGATTTCTGTGTTGCAAGAAAAGAATTTAAATTCTATAGCTCAAACCAATGGGTTCACTGTTATTTGCGCACATCAGCCAATTTTATTCACCGGGCCCTTGTATTTTATTTATAAAATATGCAGTACTATTGCACTGACTCATTCTCTTAAAGCGAAGTTCCCTCAATATGAGTTTATTCCCATTTACTATTGTGGCGCCGAAGATCATGATATGGAAGAAATTGGTCAGGTTAGATTATTCCATAAACGCTTTCAATGGAATGTGAATGAGAAAAAAGCAAGCGGAAGATTGAGTGTTTCCGGCCTTGATAATCTCATAGAGGAACTCGATGAAATGTTTCAAAGAGAACTTTTCGCAAAACCTCTAATTTCTAAATTAAAAGAGATAGCACAAGACTCGTCTACATATGTTGATTTTTATAAAGAACTTATAGACGAGCTATTTAGAGATTATGGCTTGCTGTTTTTCAATCCGGATGACCTCGATTGCAAAACCGCCTTTGCCCCTATTATGATCAAGGAAATTCAAGAACAGTTCACTCTGAAGTTGTCAACAGAAACCTCAGGCTCTTTGTATTCCAAAACAGGAGAAGTGCAGGCTCATGCTAGAGATTACAATTTGTTTTATCTAGATAAACAAGGCAATAGAGATCGTATTATCAAGGATAAAGACAACTTTAAAACTCACGACGGAGAGATGCTTGGAGATCAAAATTCTCTTGCAACTTTAATTCAAAATCACCCTCAAGATTTTAGTCCAAATGTTTTAATCAGACCTCTTTATCAAGAATTTTTATTCCCAAATTTAGTTTTTGTTGGCGGAGGTTCTGAAATTCAATATTGGATGCAATTAAAATCCTGCTTTGAATTTAACAATATCAGTTTTCCTCTTTTATACCGCAGGATGTCTGCCCAGTTTATTGAGAATACAACGCTTAAGAAGTTAAAGAATTTGAAAATAGATTTCACTTCTTGTCTTAAATCATTGGAGCTGTCTCAGAAAGAGTTTGTTATAAGAAATAGCAATTCTATTGATTATGTTCAAAGCTTTCTCAACCAATGGAAAGACGCTTGGAAGAAACTTACTGACAGTCTTAGTCCTCTTGACCCTCAGTACAAAACAATTCTTGAAGTAGAACATACAAAACTGACACAGGGAATGCTCCATTTAGAGCAAAAAATTCAAAAACACGACAAGCTCAAATTGGAGGGAGAACTTAAACAATTGGAAGCAATCTATTCTCAGCTATTTCCTGATGGTGGTTTGCAAGAAAGAAATCAAGGAGGCTTGGCTTATTATTTTAAGTTTGGTCCGCAATGGATCCAATTTTTAATAGACACTGCAAAATCTTGTGACAATCATTTTGTAGTTTACCAAACCCAATAGAATTGGGCTAAATGATATGGAACAAATTTTGAATTTCTATCGGTCTTGTAATATGAAACCCTTCTGCATATTCCTTTTGAACATATCTCCCTGCTACTTTGGCCTGAGCTTTCACAGCATCCAAAAAATCTTTGCTTGAAATTGGTGAATTCGGCTCCGTTGAGTTGGGGTCATAAAACTGAGATTTGAAAGTAGTGATCAAATTCATTTTAGCCTCAATAAAATCCGTAATATCCACTACAAAATCAGGCTTGAAAAATTGATCTTGGATGCAGTGATACACAGATTGAGGTCTCCATTCTTTTTGCCTTTTGGATGCCCATTCCGTTTCTATTTTGATTAAGCCTGAATAGTAGCATGCGTCTTTTACCAAAACAGCTGCTCTTCCATGATCGGGATGTCGATCTGTTTTGGCATTAATCAAAACTATTTTTGGACGACATTCTCGTATAATTTGAATTATTGCTCTAAGCGAACTTTCAGAATATTCAAAAAAAACATCAGTAAGATTGAGTTGAGTTCTAAATTTGGCTTTCATAATTTTTGCAGCAGCAAAAGCCTCCTGCGTTCTAATATTCGCATTGCCTCTTGTCCCTAACTCACCAAGACTTAGATCTAAAATCCCTACCGAAAAACCGGCTGCAATATGCTTTAGCAATGTTCCGGAGCACATCAACTCTACATCATCCGGATGTACTCCAACAGCAAGTATATCGACTTCAATTACTTTATTTATATCCATCTGATCAATGCTGAACCCCAAGTAAACCCACTGCCAAAAGCAGCAAGACAAACCAAATCTCCTTTTTTAACCTTTCCTGCCTCCCAAGCTTCAGTCAATGCTATTGGAACAGATGCAGCTGTTGTATTTCCATATTTTTGAATATTATTCCAAACTTGATCATCAGATAAACCCAACTTTTTTTGCACAAACTGACTGATTCGCAAATTGGCTTGATGCGGTACCAGCAAACTAATATCAGTGGATTTCAATCCTGTTTTATCCAATGCCTCTTGGATTACTTCAGGAAATTTTGTAACAGCAGTTTTAAAGACCAATTGCCCATTCATATTGGGATAAATATCTTCTTCTTTCCACATCTTCTCTGTAAGAAAAATTCCACCATATTCTTGCTCAGGATACCCAAATCGTTCTTTGCCCAAGTGATATCCACCGTGACAGCCTGGATTGATAAAGGCCAATTCTTCTGCATGTGAACCGTCAGAATGCAAGTGAGTGGTAAGGATCCCACCCTCTTCCTCTGTGGGTTGAATGATGGCTGCTCCTGCTCCATCACCAAAAATTACCGTGACATTTCTTCCGCGAGTCGTAAAATCCAAACCCATAGAATGCATTTCTGCACCAACTAAAAGTATATTTTTGTATTGCCCGGTCTTTATAAACTGATCTGCAATGGACAATCCATATAAAAAGCCGGAACACTGATTTCTTATATCCAAAGCTGCTGCCTCCTTGTGAGTAATCTTGAGCTCGCGCTGCAATAAAACACCACAGCCTGGAAAAAAATAATCTGGACTAAGGGTAGCAAAAATAATAAAATCAATTGCCTCTTTGTCGATGCCGGCCCTTTCAATGGCAATGGTTGCTGCCTTTGCCGCCATAGTTGTAGTGGTTTCCTCGTGCGGTTTCCCGTACCTTCTATTTTGAATCCCGGTGCGTTCTTGAATCCATTCATCAGTGGTTTCCATGACTTTTTCAAGATCTTGGTTGCTGACGATTCTTTCCGGTACATAATAACCCAACCCGGCAATCTTCGAGTTCAATTTCATAAATTGACAATTTTATATCGACAAAGATAAAATTTTTATAGATCCTGTTTCCCTTTATTCCAAAACGAATTTCCCAATAATATTATAATTATTTATATATATTTGCAATTCTAATACGTCTCTACAAGAAAACTCCCATAGCCAATCCACAAAATCAAATTTTGATCTGAAAACAGCGTATTTCATATCATGCAGATAATTAGGATGAGTGCGTGACCCTCATAAATGAGGGTCGGAGGCCTACAGGGTTCTTTTCACTCCGTGCTTTGCACTTTCCCGCTCTGCGGGAAACCTTCCGGACTCCTCACGCAATGAAAAACTTAGTCCAAATATCAAATTTGGCACTATTTTCACATTATCTGATTGTTTAATATGATTATGTGCTTTTAGGGGTTAAATATGATTTTAATTGAAACCAAAATTTATCCTGCAAACAGGGAAAAACAAGCTTAAAGGCATATTAGAAAATGAAAAAACATAGATTTATAAAATCAATTCTGATGAAAAACTTCGCATTCCTTGTTTCTTTTTTCTGCTCTATGAGCATCGCATTTGCCCAACCCTGTGCAAATGCCGGGCAAGATACACTTGTATGCGGCTTTGTTTATAATTTATCGGGATTGCCTACGGGAGGATATTGGAGTTTTGTTTGCGACCCGGCCACCGAACAGATCGTAGACTTGGATAGCGTCCTTCCGGGAGTTACAAAGGTTCAAGTGAACCAATGTGGAATTTTTAGATTCGTCTATCATGTTCCCTTTGCTCCATGCATCTCTGAAGATACAGTTATAGTCTTTTTTGAAAACAGATCTTTTAAGTTTGAAGAAATTGACTACAAAATAAATTTGGATTATTCAAATCCTGAGTTACATCAATCTCCAGCTGATTCTTGTGGGAATAAGAGAACTCTTGCACTGCTCAACGCACCCATGCCTCTTTGGTCTTTTGAACTGGAAGGGCGTTGTGAAACTTTTTCTGTAGATCAAACATTAGTCAATATTGATTCTAGTTCATGTACTGCGGACAGCATGTTGGCTAATATTAAAATACAAAAAGACACAACAAGTTATTCTTGGAATGCGAGGCAAAATGTCATTTTTCAATTAGACCCCAATAATAAAATTTTAGTTCACAATTTTCAAGATTATCTTGAAGTACTGGGCAATAATCTTGTCCAAGAAATGGAAAATTTATGTCCTTTACGCAAGTGTTTTATTGATTATATTCTATGTCAGGATACTGCTGTTTACGATACCATTCAGTTAACAGTACCCATCCATCTGGGAGGTAGATGGCATCTTAATATTGACAACAATTCAGTGCCATTGAACAAATCCACTATTTTTAATACCAATGGACAGAGCTACTTACTTAATCTGAATAAAGATGCAACTAACTACGGGCAAGACAGTCTCTGTTTTACTCTCAATTTGCTAGATTCGGGAGGCAACATCAAGCCATTAATCAATAAAGAAATTCTTCATCTTCAATGGAAAGAAATTTGGACTACAGATACGATCAAAGTACTGCTTCCAAAAGAAATTCGAGATGATCAATGCAGATGCAATGGGCGCACTATCAATCAAGCTCTATTGCAAAGTCCACAAATTCCTGAATTGAAAACTTCGGAAATTCGAATGGTGTTTATGCCGGATCCTCAATTGACAGTCAAAGGCGATACAGCATTTTGTGACGGTACTTTCGCCAACTTAAAAGCATCAGATGCATTTGTCTCGTATCAATGGAGCAATGGCACTACAACCCAATCCAATTTTGTCAACCAAGAAGGATACATTACATTAATCGCAGTAGATAGCTTTGGCTGTTCGGATAGTACAGGAATTTATGTTCGCAAAGGTGAAATTCCTACTTTAGGGATCCAAGTTTCTAAGAATCCCATTTGTAAAGGCGATTGTGCTGATATGATTATTTTGAGTAAAAGAGAAAATAAGGCCATCTGGGTGGATGTGGACAGTAGCAATCAAGTCACCGTATGTCCGGAGTTCACTCAGTCTTTTCTTGCCAAGGTGATTTCTCCATTGGGCTGCGAGGCTTTTGAATCTGTTTTTATTGAAGTCAGACCTACACCAGATGTCAATGCAGGTCAGGACAAAACCTTGACCTGTTCTATTACATCAATCGAGCTCACTCCTTTTCGAATCGATACTAATGCCTCAAGAAAATTTTATTGGTCAGGCCCCGGAATTAATAATGCCAATAGAAATATTGGAAATCCATTTTTATCAACACCGGGCACTTATTATCTCACAACCATTGACACAGTCTCCGGTTGTTTTGGAAAAGATACAGTAGAAGTAAAAGAAGACATTGCAAAACCAAAGGCAAATGCCGGAAAAGATCAAGTCCTTGATTGCATAAATAAAAAAGTAATATTAGGCTCCGATAGCACAAATTCCGGAACTTCATTCTACATTGAATGGATAGGTCCCGGAATCATCGATTCATTGAAAGAAAATAAGCTTCAAACAGTTCAGTTACCGGGGCAATACATCATTATCGTAAAGAATTTGGATAATGATTGTATTTCATCAGATACGGTAAGGGTGTTGTTAGATCAAGATGCACCAATAGCAGATGCAGGCATCGACCGACTCATACCTTGTGATAGCAATAGCATCAGACTTGGTGGACCTTTGATGAGTTTTGGAAATTCTATTGATTATCGATGGTCCGGTCCGGGCATCAATGCAGGAAATCTAGATCAAAGAAATCCAACAGTGAGTGATACAGGAATCTATAGGATAATTGTAATCAACAGAGAAAATTCATGCAGAGACACAGATTATGTTTATATCACCAAACCTATTGTTTTCCCCGAAATTAAATTATCAAAAACCTCGGACATTGGTTGCGGTGTTGACAGTGTATTGATCAATACGGCGGGCAGTATCGGTATTAATTTGAAGTTCACATGGATTGGACTCGGAATTGGGTCAAAGTCCACCAATGGAGTAAAAGTCGGTCTAGGTGGCTGGTATAAATTGATCTTGCGTGATACGGTCTCTCATTGTGAGGACATAGACTCCATTTTTATTTTATTCAAAGGAAATAAACCGGATATTTCAGCAGGATTAGACAAGCTTATAGATTGTGATAATGAATTTGTAAGCTTAGACGGGCGCATTAATTACCCTGACTCCTTGAGTCGAATTCTTTGGACAGGACCCGGCATTAACCTGACCAATCAAAATCTAAAAAAGCCCATTGTGAATGTTGCGGGCAGCTATATTTTATCTGTATTGGATACGGCTACACAGTGTCTTTCGCTGGATACCGTTGTTGTAACAAAAAATTTAGTAAAACCGATAGGAAGATTAGGCTTTGATCAAACTATCAATTGCAAAAACAATATTGCTGTAATAAACCCTTCTCTCTCCAATATCAGAACAAGCTACAGCTTTAAGTGGTCAGGCCCGGGAATTGACACAGCAAGACAATCACAGATTATCCAACCCATAAGCATACCCGGTTTTTACGTTTTTACAATAAATACTCCCAACCCTGAATGTATTAGTAGAGATACTATCGAAATCAAAATTGACACTCAGAGAATTCGTGTTTTCGCTACTGATAGTGTGATTAATTTGGATTGTGCTACCACAACATGGACCCATTTGCAAAATCCTTTTTCTGCCATCGACTCATTGGTTTGGAAGGACAGCCAAGGCAAATCTATAAAATCTAATAACAGAGGAATGTCTACCACTTTTAATCTTTCAGGTACATATCAATACATTTCTTATCAAAAAAATGGCTGCCACACTACGGGCTCAATCACTATAAGTTTTGCAAAACAACTTAATGTTGAAGTAACCAATGATAGATCCTGCAAAAATAAAGCTACCGCTTCCATTGACATCTTGTATACTGAAGGCACAGCTCCGTTTACATTAAAATTGAATAACCAAAATTATCCCGACAACACTACCATGATCAATAATCTTGCCGTTGGATCCTATACTTTAAGAATAACCGATGCAAGATCCTGTGTCTATGAAGCCTTTATTAGAATAGATGCCCATCCTGCATTAGCTCAAGATCTTTCTCATCCGGATACGATTCCACTATGCAAAAAAGAAACTGTACAATTGAATGGAACTTATAATCACAACAACATTCAAGTGAAATATAAATGGGACGATAACAGTACAAATCCTCTCCGCACAGTAAATGATTTTGGAATATACAAATTGACCTATACCGATATTTTTGATTGCGAATCCATTACAAAACCATTTGTAGTGATTGATGTATTAGAAAGGCAATTTGAAATTATTCAGCTGCCCAATGTATTTGCGCCAAATGGACAGGTGGAAAATAGAACTTACAGACCTTTCATCAGCTTTGAGGCAGAGGTCGTAAGTTATGAACTCCAAATTTTTAACAGATGGGGCCAAAAAGTATTTGCGACTCAGGACAAAACTTTTGGATGGGATGGAAATTGGAAGGGCGAGGCTCAGGCTCCTGACACCTACATTGCGGTAATCAAAGCTACCATTTTAGATTGCAATCAAACTAAAGATATTAGCATCAAACAGGCTTTAACTTTATTGCGATAACAGATTATTTGGAAGGCATTATTTAAATCGCAAAACTTTTGTTTTTAACATACTGAAAATATGATCTAAAAGTTGGTTGTATTCTTTAGATATGTTAAGATAATAACAGCCTGACAGATAAATGGAAGAAAACAAAACTCCCCGTATCAATATATCTAAAACGGGAAATGAGGTTCTAGGTATATAAAATAAGGCTGCCGATAATATCAGGGACAAAGCAATCAAAATAAAAAGGGATGATGTAAGTGGGTGTAGATTGAATTTCTTATAAATAAAAACAGACTTAGCAAAGTTATACAAACACACAGAAATAAAAGTGGCTATTGCTGCGCCGGATATGTTTAAAAGTGGAATTAGTTTTGAGTTTAAATAAACATTGCTCACACTAAGTAAAATTAAAAAAACTAAATCGTACTTATAATAAGTTGAAAAACTTAAAATATAACCATTAATACTTGTTGCTCCATCTACAATTCTTGCAAACATCAAAAAAACCAAGGCTGTTGCTACTCCATTCAGTTTCTCGCTATTGACCATCAAATCTCTTAAGGGAACAAAACATATAAAAAGGCCGGATGCTAAAAATAATGTGGGAATTAAAACTGCCACACTTACGTTTTTATAGGCTTTATTCAATTCGATTAAATTATTATCATTCAAATGCTTAGAAATTACCGGCAACATGGCAGTCAAAATCATCGTAGCAGGTATATAACAGCTTGCAGCCATAAAAACCGCCAACATATACTTCCCATTTGCCTCCAAACCTAATAAATTGGCCACCATAATGGAATCAAATTGCAGAGCAATTACTGATGCAAGCCCACCAAACACACTCAAAAAGGAATATACCAACATAGATTTATACTGCTGATCTGTGAGTGCGAGAATAGGTCGTCTCAAAAACAGCTGCCCTTGTTGATAAGTATATAATACAATTAATAGCAATTGCCCAAAACTAAAAAGACAGAGCAAAAGAAAAAATTGATGTATGGTTATAGTATGAAAATAACATAATAAAAAAAGTAAGGGCAAAGCAATTTTCAAAGAGTTGGTAATGGCTGAGGGCATTGCCACTCGATGAAAATTCATCAGATAATTATTAAATAATCCATACAATGAAATGGCGAAAACCAAAGGTATAATATACGTGAGATAAGGCAAGGCATCTTGATTCTTTTGTAAGGTGTATTGTTTAATAGCAGGATAAAACAGAAAGAATAAAGCAGTAAAAATTACCCATCCTAAACAGTTGATCAGCAAACTTAGTTTCAACAAGCCTCCATGACCATTTTCTGCGTCTTGGTATTTAGGAAAATAACGCACCGCTACTCCTCCCGATCCAAAGGATGACAAGGCTGTTAAAATAATAGAAGTGCTGATAATAAATCCATATAATCCATAGAGTTTAAGGTCCAAAGGAAATATAAACAAAGTAGAAAGTAGGCTCACTCCTAAGCCTATATAATTTACTATGCTTGCTTTAATACTTTGTCTAGCAACAACCCCCATGAATAAACATTCTGATTTATTTTTTGATAAAGTAAACTACCTCATTGCTGTATTTCAAAAGATATACACCGCTGCTTATATCACTTATATCCAAAGCAAATTGAAATGGTGCTCGAGTTGAAACGCGCTTCCATTCCCTACCCGTCACATCGTATAAAATAAGCCATTCATTTGCCCTATTTGCAGTATAAGTAATGATCAATTGATCTTGTGCCGGATTCGGATACAAACTCAAATCCCTTTGCTGGATTTGATTATCTGTATTGACACTTGGATTAGGCAAAACCTCGATGGCTAATTGCCCTTCGAGATCATTTAAGGATCCAAAACTAATTTCATCTTTAGATAAATCGATCTCTGTCGCAACACCAATGAGTTGCCATTTATTTAAATAAGAATTGGCGCTGTCTCTTTGATATAATCTAATGTATTTGGGAAAATAATAATAGTCGGCCAGCTTAATTCCTGGGTTTTTCAATTTCAAACTACTACATTCTTGCTTCGCTTTTGAATCAAACGTTCTGATGATCCAATATTTATTCGGAAACATTCCACTAGAATTTGGAAAAGAGTCCGCTGAGTTCACTATCTGATAAGACCACCAATTTCTATTGGCTGTAGAATTGGAAGAAGTGTTGACTTTTAGTCCGGTTTTATCAAACGAATTTTCTCCATTTTGAAGCTGTATTTTTTGACTTGATCCGGGTCCAAGCGGAGCTGTGGACGGTATTAATTTTGCATTCGAAAGAGCGCAATGCGAAAGACCAACGCGATCATAAGCAAAGGTATTCTTTGATTCGTTAAACTGATAATAAGCAACCAAACCGTTTTCTCCTTCAGGACGAATTAAATGCATATTCTGCTGAATTTCTTCTTGAGACAAAGTTCTGTTATAAATTTTCAAGTCCTCCATTTGTCCATAAAAATCTCCACACTGACCGGGAACTCCTTGACCTATTACCCAAGGAGTGGAAGAAAAATCAAACCCGGAAAAATTTCCTTTGTAAGTCCAATATTCGCCATTTCTATAAAGCCTTACAGAATCCTGATAAACTGTAAGTGCAACATGAATCCATTGCAAGGTATCTAAATTGAATGGAGAGGTAAGTTGATAAGGAACCCCTTTCCAGAAGAACGTTAAATTCCTTGTTTGCACATATCCTTGGAATGCAAATCCAAATCCAAATCCAACATTGCTATTCCAATTGGACAATATCTGTGTAAAACAATCTTGCTTCCCTTTCAAGTTTATCCACGCCATGCAGCTAAATCCTTTTGCATCTTTTAAAGCGGGAATCGGGGGAATCGTTCCATAATCACCTCTAGAAGAAAGATCTAAAGTTTTATTGGTGAATGAATCTATTTTACAAGTATTTTCTTTGACCTCAACCATATCCAAAACGGTCTTACTGTTTATGCCCTGAGAATTCTTTACTGTCAAAGTAACAGAATATTTACCTGGTTTCCCAAATACGGCTTTTACTGATTGTTTTGTAGTATCACTTACATATTGGGCGCCGGATATCTGCCAACTCCAAGAAGTAAGAGAATCCAATTCTAATACTGAGTAATCACCAAAATAAAAAGTGTCACGAACACACTCTGAAACTTGTTTGTTGACTGAAGGCTGAGCCAGCGGCTTAGACTTTTCTATTAACGGGATTTCCCATATTCCCATATTGCTCCCACTAATTAGAATTCCATCTCTATAGAAGGGTCTTAACAATCTGCCTACATGATTTATACATAAACCATCACTGTAATTGACCCAATCACTATTTTGATTATTTCTATAAAAAACTTTTCCTCCATCGCAAGCGATATAAATTCCACCATCTGTTCCGTATTGATAGCAAACGCTATTTATGTTAAAATTAGAAATTGTAGCCGTGGTAAGATTTGTCCATGTATTGCCACCATCAATTGATTTAAAAACTTTATTGGAGGCGTTTCCTGTTCTAAAAAATCGATAAACTACATTTTCGTCATCAGGGCTAACTACAATAGTATTTACTCTCCTTTGCCCTCCTGTCGTCCCGGGTGGATTGGGCATCATCGTAAAGTGCTGTCCCCCATCAGTGGATTTATACATCAACCCTTCTCCTTGTGGATTATTTCTAGTGGATATGTAAATTACTGATGGATTACTTCTTGAAATTTCAATTGTTTCAAGTTGCTCGTTTGTATTGGGTAAGCGAAAAATTTCTTGATAAGAAGCTCCATTGTTTACACTTTTATATAGTATATGAACATAGCCTAAATAAACAGTAGAATAACATACAGGCGACCATACCATTCTGCTTCCATGCATTTGGTAATAAGACTCATTTGGCCAAACTGAGCTTGGAATATTGAAATATTTCCAGCTGGTATCATATTTAAACGGCATTTGATATGCTCCAATATCAGAAAAGAAAGTCTGTCTGTTCTCAATAGGATTTACATATCCTGTCGGAGACTCTGCCCCACCCATACGTATAAATTTGCCATTGTAATTTTCATGATATACTGTATTACCATTATGATATCTTCCTCCAACCATAATTTTTTCATTCCACCCTATATCGAAACCCCAAAAATCTGTTCCGTATAAACCAAAATTTCTAGCTACAGCATTTTTGGGATCATCAAAAAAATCCGTAGAATACGTTATCCCTCCGTCTGTCGCAACATAGCTATCAGAACCTACGGAAGCACAAGATTGCAAGTCGGGATGAAGAGGAATTGCACCACCATATCCTCCTATTAATTTAAATGTTTTTCCTCCATCAATTGATCTGAATGTACTACCCGTTCCCGTTATAACTTGATCTGCATTTTTTTGTGAAGCCATGATAGCCAGATCATAATAGCCCTGCCAATTATCCATAGGAAATTCCTTAGAAGAATATCCGGAATAGGAACCTTTAGCTTGGATGACCCAATTCTCGCCGGCATCATTGCTTCTCATTAGATAAGGACCTTCTGTAGTTGTGAGCACAATAACATAAACTCGATTTTCATCGGCGGCCGTTAGAGCAAGTCGAGCTCCTCCATCCTTTAAGTTATGCCAAAATTTGTTTTTTATTACAAAAGTTTGTCCACCATCGGTAGACTTCCACACTTCATATCGGGCAGCGGTCAAATTATATCGCAAGATAAATACATGACTTTCATTTATAGGTGAAAATTTAATATCACAGACTTTGTCCGTTGTTATAGTCGTCCAATCTAAACCTCCATTGGTTGAACGAATTAGTCCATCATCTCCTCCGGCTAAAATAATGGAGCTATTGGCGGGATGAATTGAAATTTCATAAAATTCAAAATTAGCTTTCTGATAAACATCTCTCCATGTCTTTCCGCCATCAGTCGATTTTCTAACAAAACCATTAGGTGCAGAATAAATGATGTCAGGATCTATTGGGTCTATACATATTGCTTCAGGGCTTATGCTGGTATTTAGAGCAATTTGGTTCCATGTTTTGGCTTTATCCTTACTGATAAATAAGGCACCGGTTTCTGTGCCTGCAATTAATACTTCCGGTTTGTTTTTGCAAACACTAAGTTTATAAACATTAGTTTGCCATGGGCATGCTTCCTGATTGCGCTCTAAAAAAAACGTTTCCATACTGGTGTAAGCCTTCCAAGCATTTCCTTGTCTGTTGGCAATGCCTAAGTTGGACTCAGCGGGTTCTATTGTTCTTTCTTTTAGAAAGCCTTGTTCATCTATTAAATCTTGGTTTAGTCTTATAAGTCGCTTATAATATCTTGTATAATTGTTTTTCTCGAAAGCATGAGTTTTGTAATAATTCTGATATGCATCATCAAGCTGAATCATATTGATCGGATTCTGATACAACAGCTTTGCCCAACCAGGCATTTCCGCAGAGGGTTGTGGCTTATCCGGTTCGATAATGAACTGTCCATAAGACTGAAAGGAACTTGAAAATAAAAAAACAAGAATAACAAACTTTTTCACCTTGATATATAATTTTTGCAATAATAACAATAAAATTGACATCCAACAATAGATTGTTCTTAATATTTATTTGCTGTTAATGGCTTGAATTGCTTGTCTTAGGGTCAGCAATTTTAATGATTAAGTATTAATAATCAATTATTTAGAAGGAACTGGATTCTTTGCTGGAAATAAAGAAATAAGTTTACCTTTGACAAATTTTTTGAATGTCAAAAGTAGAATTACTTGCGCATCTAGCTGAAGAGAATTTTATTTACTTAAAACCATCACCACTCCATGGAATTGGGGTTTTTGCTCTGAGAGAAATTCAAAAAGGATGCAGCTCAATATTTTCTAATAGAGATTGGGGATGGGAGCATCTAAGTTATGATGAAGTTGCAGAACTTCCTTCTCACAGTCAGTTCATGATCGAAACCTACTGTTTATTTGATGACAAAGGTTATTATGTACCGTCTCAAGGTTTTACTATAATGGATCAGGCCCTTTTTTTAAACCATTCAGAAACTCCAAATATTGCATCCATCAATGAAGGTGAAAAATTTGTAGCATTACGAACAATAATGGAAGGAGAAGAATTAGTAATTGACTATGGATCCATTTGCTCGACACAAGAATAAATCACATCATATATATTTTTCAAAATTTGATCCTGAAATTCAGTCGTGCATGCTTGCCATTGATCAATTTATTGAATTTGAATTTCCACAAATTGTTCCGTTGATAAAATATGGAGTTCCATTTTATACTTATAAAAATAAAAATGTCTGTTACTTAAATTTCAGTCCAAAAACCTATAAAATGTATCTTGGATTTATCTATGGAAAAATTATAGATCATGATGCTCTGATATCTGAAAACAGAAAATTGATAAAAATACTTCCGATAGATCCTAAATCCGATATAGATGTGTCTGCAATCAAAACTATAATTCAGGAATCAATCCAAATTATTACAAAACAAGCTTCAAACAAAAATGAGCAATTCAAATAAACCCGGAGTTATTGAGTGGTTTCTACTTCTGTTCCTCACCTTGATCTGGGGCTTCTCCTATTATTTTATAAAATACAGTTTAAGTTCCTTTAATCCTGTTCAGATATCTGCCCTCCGGATGATCATTAGTGGTGTTAGTATGATTCCTATATTACTTTTTACAGTCCACAAAATACCAAAGAACAAATTGCTGCCCATATTTTTCTGTGGATTATTAGGCAGCGCTATTCCGGCTTTTTTGTATCCCCTTGCTCAAACTAAAATCTCGAGTTCTCTCACTGGAATTATCAATGCTTTTACCCCAATATGTACATATTCTATTGGTATATTTTTTTATCAAATCCAAAAAGAAAATCATAAAATACTGGGATCTGTCATCGCGCTCATTGGGGCAATCTTCATCATTATCTTCAAGCCCACTGCAAGTTTTAATGCAGAGTTCTTCTACCTTCTCATTGCTTTTGTAGTTCCCTTCTTGTATGGATGGAACGGAAATATCTTGAAGAAAGACTTGGCCGGAAT
Source organism: Saprospiraceae bacterium UBA3362 (assembly GCA_002360455.1). Taxonomy (GTDB): domain Bacteria; phylum Bacteroidota; class Bacteroidia; order Chitinophagales; family Saprospiraceae; genus Vicinibacter. Next base: position 32,418 of record DEQQ01000089.1, on the reverse strand, counting down.
TCCGGGAATCCCCTTGACTGCAATGATGTATGTTATGATGACTTTAGTTTGCATTCCGATAGGTTTATTCTCCAACTCATTTTCTCAAATCCCGATAGCAATATCAGAGGGAAATGCTTTTTATCATTTACTGGGATTGAGTTTGCTTGGATCAGCACTGGCTATGACTTTATTCAATATTTTAATTCAAAGAGTTCATATATTATTTGCTACTTCAGTGACCTATTTAATGCCAATAGTTACGGTTTTAGTTGGTGTATTTGATGGCGAAACGGTTTTGTGGAATGAAATTGCAGGTCTTATTTTTATTCTCATTGGGGTTCTTTTAATTAATAAAATAATAAAATTCAAAAAAGAAAAGTCGACTTGATATTCCTACCAAGTCGACTTTTCTGACTTACGACTCTCTAAAAGGACGAAGCCCCTGAGTTCAAAAACAATCCTTTTTATAACATAAATAAGTGCTTAATTAAACCAATTGATTTTATATTGCCTTTTATTCTCACCGTTTTGCAACCTCGCTATATATATTCCAGAAGCAGCATTCGCCATATCAATCTTAATCACTTCTTCTTGCTTTCTAAAACTGGAATGGTAAACCATTTTTCCATTTAAATCCATCAATATAAATTCCGAATTTTGATTTTCATCTGTCTTTGATATGAATTCTATAGAGCCACCGGATGAGATAGTGTAACTAAGATCAAATAAACTTGGAGACTTACTTGCTGATCTGGTATCCAACTCATCTGGTCCGACCTCTTCAGAACCCGGCGCCCCTACTCGCCATATTCTCACTCCATAATCTTCTACTTCACCATAGGTGAACGTCTCACAAGGTCCTGCAGTATAGGATCCATACTTCATTTGAACTCTCATTCTGACTACTTTGTTAGAATAAGAATAAGGTGGAGTGACATTAATTGCAATGGTTCCAACACCCGAACCTGAGCCTGCCAATTCTCCTGCATCAGCATAATCTCCATCATTATTATAGTCCATATATATTCGCACATTTTCTGCAAAACTGCCGGCAGGATATCCTACATTAATGGACACAGTATTTGATATGGATTGTTGCATTGAAAAATAACTAGAACAATAGGAGTTGTACCCGCCATTATTCCCTGTTGTATGGGTTAAACTAGCTATTTGAATAGAATTAATGTATTCGTAATTTGTATTAGAGCCTTTTGAGCTGCAGTATTGATCTGCTGTCACAATATTGACATTAATATCTTCTGTTTCACCGGTTGTACCAATGCTGCACGCACTTGGATAGACATTCCCTTTTACAGCCACAGTTCGCATTCTTTTTATTCCGTAATACATAGAGTCCGGAAATACTGTATAAGAAAAATAAGCTCCGGTAGAAGTAATATTTTCTACTGCTTGATATACCAGTTCATTCGCATTGTTAAAAACATTATCATTATTGAAATCTATCCATACCCTAAATGCTATAGCTCCTGTATAAGATCCGGTTGGTTTAATCCCCACGCTCATGAGGTTGCAATAATTACGTGGCATTTGAAATGTAGTGTTAGTATGAAAATAATATCCATTATTACCACTAGGTACGCTGTTGTACCTTGAACCGAGAGAGAAAATGTGGATGTCTGACCCATTCCCATTTGATGAACAGTATTGGGAAAACGAAATATTCTGGGTAAGTAGTAAAATAAAGAGGTGAAGAAAATTTTTCATTTTGTTTTAATTTAATTTATGAATAAAATTGATTTAATTTTTAATGACTCTAAACATTTTTTGCCCGACCTTAAGAATATAAACTCCACTCAATAGATTAGAAATATTAATTTGGCCATGTGTACAGGAATATGACCCTGCTTTAATACCGTCTATTGTAAATACATCAACTTTTTGAATGGGTTGATCAGACTGAATATTCAATAAATCTTCTGTCGGATTAGGAAATATTTTGATGTCGGATATTTCTAAATTTTGTGACTCTGTGGCATTGCAATTTGTGTTTGTTCTCTTGTAACTGCAAACAGTTTCCCAGGCTATTTTTTGCAATATTTGAGCCTGCGAAGGATTAGGAAATACTGCATACAATTGTCCCCATGGATTCGTTAATCTATTCGGAAGCCCAAGTGGCGATTTCTTATGAATTACTGAATACATAATACAGGCAATGAAATAATTTCCAATATCGGTCAAGTGAATGTTATCTGTAAAAAGATCGCGAGATGAGCTGAAACCGGGAAACCGGCCTGCATTAATCTCATCATGGAGCTTTGCCATTCCTTGACCACCGGGTATCATATAACAAGTATTTGGAATTCTTTTATTGATGTGATCTGCCATTCCTTCCCATAGTGCCAAATCATTATTCAATCTTGTTCTCCATGGAATATTGCTCTCATTATCCCATTCACAACCTTGAGGAAGTCCGCTATTAATACAATGCCAAGTTTCGTAGATATACATTTTAAGGTTAGGACTTTTCCTGGCAGCATAATTATAAAAACTATCTAGGTATCCATAGCTGTTGTTGTACATAATATTGGGTTTTAAAGCAATTGCCTCGGTAAGAATAAAATGTCCGAAACTTTGATTTCTTAATGTTGTGTCCCATCTGTCGCCTTCACCTGTAGTTGGGCTGGTCCAATGCCAAGAAAGACTAGCTCCATTGCCTATATTGGCCTGATAGTATTGAGCTTGACCGGCAGCTTGAGCCAACTTTTCTGTCATGTTGGGAACATTAAAATTGACCAAACTATGCCCAAGATAAAATATGCGCTCACCGGATTGAGCAAAAAGATTATTTAAAACCAACAAGAGGAAACTTAACTTTAGTAAATTTTGCATGATTATCAGATTCATGCCTCAAATGTATAAGCTAATACCAATGGGATATTGAGCTTTTTTGGAACGGCAGTATTGAGTTTATGAACGGTTTACTAGAGCCTATTCTATACTCCGGTGATCCTGTGGATATGAAGCTATCCATAAACTTATCCCTTTATTGGGCTATTAGATCCTTTCTATCCCAATCTTAGAAATGAGCGTCTAATGTCTCTCCATAGCCATTTACACCTTATAGGATAAAGCATAGGTTGCCTAAGATAATCAATTGACATATTTACAGCACTAAAATTGCTCACAAAAATTATGCATCATAAAAATGCACTTGTTTATCTTCCTAAAATTTTAAGCTACCGATTATTTAGCTACAAATCGTCATTTATTCCGTCACCGTGCAGCCTTTTATTTTAATCCAATTGATCTTGAAATGAAATAGGCTTTGGGTCTTTAGCCAAATAATCGAAAATTAGAATTTCATTGACTCCTTTGTTTAGCCATACTCCGGGAAGATACAAAGACTGTTGTGGCCCTATATTCCAAAATCTACCCAGCATTTTACCATTTACCCAAACATAACCTTTCTTCCATTGACTCATATTGATATAACAATCCGTAGGTTTTTCAATAGAAAGTTCCGCCTTATAATAAGCGCCGGGCTCACCTTTGGGCTTATCGTTGAAATGTTTGCATTTCATATCCAAAACATAAATCTCCCATTGAGGAATTTTAACGTGGTTTATCAAAACATTTTTGGTGATGCCTTTGGAATCAAACATTTCTCTTCCGTAATTAATTCTACCAAAAGGCTCAACTAAAATATCCAATGTAACGGCATTATCGTAATTTTTTTCGATAACCAATATTGAATCATGATTCATCCTGTTTAGGCTGGTAATGTATTTGCCATCAATATAGATGCTTGCATAATCATGCAGTTCATTCAACACAATACTGTCATTTTTCTTAACTTCCAATTTCGTTCTGTAAAGTATACAACCGTAATAATGGTTTAGAGTTTCCATAGAAACAATTTCGCCGGTTCTGAATTCTTGCGGGAGTTGATCATATAAGTGTCCGCAATACTGAGGAACAATTGAAGGATGTTTTAATTTTTCTGAATTTTTAACCGGATCCGCCCAAAACGATCCATCAGTAATGTATTGATATATTGCAAGCTGAATATCAAAGTATACAGGACGGAGATCTCCATTTTCTGCAATAGGCGCTCCGTAATCATAAGAACTTACATCAGGCTCTATTTTCATAGAATTCCCGTTAGATCCTGCCATCCAGCCAAAGTTAGTTCCACCATGGATTACATACAGATTAAAAGAAAGATTGTGTCTCATAAACCATCGTATATCTTCAAGCACAATGGAAGGATCTACACTCGCCCATTTTTTTTCACCCCAATGGGTAAGCCAACCGGGATAATATTCACCACAAAAAACAGGGACTCCCGGATTCATTTTTTTTGCTAAATCAAAATGCTCTTTTTTACTTCCGGGATCCAACCCAACAGCACAATCTTTTATGGTCCCATTGACAAGCATTTTTTCGTTCGCACCATCTGATGTTGTAAAAGGAATTGTAATGTTTAATTCTCTCCAATATCTAACCAATTCATCAAGATATTTTTCATCAGCACCAAAAGATCCAAATTCATTTTCAATCTGGAGTAAAATGATGGGACCTCCATTTGAAATTTGCAGAGGCTTGATAATTTCTGACAGTTTGGAAAAATAATCTTTTACATGCTTCAAAAACGGCTCATTGAATGATCTGATTTTGAGCTTGGGTTCGTTCATTAACCATGCAGGCAACCCTCCTCCATCCCACTCTGCGCATACATAAGGACCAGGTCTGAGATAGACATAAAGTCCAAGTTGCTGAGCTAATTCAATAAAGGTTTTAAGATCGTTTTCTTCTTCAAAATTCCATTGGCTCTTTATGGGCTCAAGCGCATTCCAAAACACATAAGTCGAAACCGTATTCAAACCCAATGCTCGAATTTTAATCAACCTATCCTTCCAATATTCCTTTGGAACACGCTGAAAATGCATTTCTCCTGATCTCATTTGAAAAGGATTTCCATCAAGTAAAAACTCACTTTCTCCAAGCGCAAATTGATGAGATTGAGCCCACATAAAATTCAGCAAAGCAAAACAACTCAACAATAAAACGAAAGCAATTCTATTTTTCATTAATTAAAATGATACTTAAAAAGTTGATTTTAAAATTAGATCAATTTCAAATTCAATGCAATTTTATTGACTACATGAATCCCATCCATCGCTGCAGAAACAATTCCTCCGGCATATCCCGCACCCTCCCCTGCTGGATACAAATTGACAATCTGCGGATGATGACAATACTCTGCATCTCTCGGTATTCTAACAGGAGAACTTGTTCTTGATTCTGTGCCTACAAGAACAGCATTAGAATAAATATATTTGGGCATTTTTTTTGCAAACTGCAACAAACCTTTTTGCAATCTGTAAACGATTTGCTGAGGCAAGCTTGAATGTAATGGAGCAGAAATTAATCCCGGGATATAAGACGTGTCACATAAAGCATCTGAAGTTCTGTTTCCTAAAAAATCTGCCAGCATTTGAGCCGGAGCTCGCTGCGTACCATCACTCAGGCTAAACATTCTCTGTTCAATCCTTTTTTGAAATTCCAATCCTTGTAAAACTCCATGGCTCTTATATGAACTAAAATCCTGTTCATCCACAGAAGTAACTAATCCGCTATTAGCAAAAGGAGAATCTCTCCTTGACAAGGACATTCCATTGACTACAATCTCACCGGGCGACGTTGATGCAGGAACAATTAATCCTCCGGGGCACATGCAAAATGAAAAAACTCCTTTTTGATCTACTGTACAAGATAGTGAATAAGACGCCGCGGGCAAATTTTCATCTCTTCGCTTTTGTTTATATTGAATTTCATCAATAAGAGATTGTGCATGTTCGATTCTAACACCAAGGGCATAAGATTTCGTCTCAATTGCAATTTGTTTTTTATGGAGAAGATAATAGATGTCTCTTGCAGAATGACCTGTAGCCAAAATTACTCGATCTACATCAATGTCTCCGGTAGAACAAATCAGTTTTTTTATTTTATTTTTATCAATAAAAAAATCTTCTACCCTTGTGTTAAAAATAACCTCTCCACCATGTGAAGTAATGGTCTCTCTCATCCTTGCAATTAAATCCGGGAGCTTGTTTGAGCCTATATGAGGATGTGCATCAACAAGTATATCTTCATGAGCACCATGATGCACCAACAACTGTAAAATTTTTTTAATATTTCCCCTTTTATCTGATCTGGTATACAACTTTCCGTCGCTGTAAGTCCCTGCACCTCCTTCTCCAAAACAATAATTGGAGTCTGGATTAACAATTCCCTCTTGCTGTATTGCACGAAGATCTCTGCGGCGTTCTCTTACATCTTTTCCTCGGTCTATGACTATTGGTTTAATTCCATATAACAAACACTCCAGCGCTGCAAAATATCCGCAAGGTCCGGCTCCAATAATATGAACTGCAGGTGCATCAATTGCATTTTTAAATTCAAACTGAAAATCCAATAAACGGGTTAATTTTTCATTCTCAAAATAAACTTCAGCACGAATAATATACATCACTCGTTGTCTCGCATCTATCGATCTCCTTACAATTTGAAATTGAAATTCTTGAACCCCAACAGACAGAGCATTGGCAATCATCATTCGATGTCCTAATTCATCATTGATTAGATGAGGAGCTATTCTGTATTCTACAATCTGCATGAAATCAAAAAGTCAATGATGGCAAGCCCTCTGTTGCACAGAGGTCGGGCTATTCGTGGGTTCGTTTTACTCCGCCATTTCATGGCCGGCAAAGCCGCCACTACTATCCCTCTTGCAACAAAAAATGAACTCAACATTTTAGTTTATTATGGCTGCTCTGATTTTTGACAATCGATCAAGTAATGATTCCAACTGATCCAATGGAAGCATATTAGCTCCATCTGATTTTGCATTTTTACAGTCTGGATGAGTTTCAATAAACAATCCATCTGCTCCAACGGCTATTGCTGCTTTTGCTATGATTGGAATATCTTGAGGTCGCCCTCCGGTTACACCGGATGTCTGATTGGGTTGTTGCAGTGAATGAGTACAATCCATTACCACAGGCACATTCATTCGTTGCATTGCCGGAATGCCTCTAAAGTCAACAATTAAATCATGATATCCAAAACATGAACCTCTGTCAGTTAAAATAACTTGATCATTTCCGACGGCACGAATTTTGTCCACAGCATGACTCATAGCTTCCGGACTCATAAATTGTCCCTTTTTTACATTGACCACTTTATTGGTTTTTGCAGCCGCAACCAATAGTTCAGTCTGCCTGCATAAAAAAGCAGGAATCTGCAAAATATCTACAAAACGCGATGCAAGTCTTGCTTCTTCTTCGGTATGAACATCAGTAGTAGTTGGTAATGAAAAGTGCTGACCAACTTGCGCCATGATCTCAAGAGCTGCTTCGTCACCGATTCCGGTAAACGAATCAATCTTACTGCGATTTGCTTTTTTGTAGGATGCTTTGAATATATATGGAATGGCGTATCGATCCGTAATCGCTTTAACTCTCTCTGCTATTTCAAAACAGATATCTTTCGATTCAACGACACAGGGTCCGGCAATCAAAAAAAATTGCCGTTGATCATTATTTCTTAATCTCGGTATTTGATACATGAATTAATATTTTAATATCCAAGAATCAGGACTGTATTTTTGCTTCAATTCTTGTAAAACTTCTTTCAAATCTTGTTTAAAACAATCAAACCTAACCCCAACTCTGTGGTACTCATTATGGGATGCCTGATACGCATTATAACCATTTCTATTAACCCTTTGAGCCAGCCGATTAGCATTGCTTTTTTTCAAAAAGGAGCCAATAATAATAATGCAATTTTTATTTTGAATTCTCTTATTCAATTCATCAACTTTTGAATCTGCTATTTTGACCTCATTATCCAATTTACTCGCAGAACTATCTCCAACTAAAGAGGAGTCGGGAGGAATTTGATTTTGAGACTCATTTTGTAATGGAGTCGGATTGGTATCTTTGGTAATAGCTATTTTCGAAGAATCTGTTTGTGCGATGTTGACTGTGTTATCCTTGTTGGTTTTAAAAGAATCAGCTTTGCTGTTTTTACCATTAGAAAGGTCACCTGTGCTTCGTTTAGATGGACAAAATAATAAAAATAAAAACACAATCCACAATAAACCTAAGGCATAAAGTAAAAACCGATTCTCAGATAAAAAGTTGGTGGTAGTAGTAGTGTTTTCAGTTGATCTTTTTATTAAATCTTCCTGTAGCTGAGTTTGAGGGCCTACAGTCTTGGGCTGCTCATGGAATACTATAGCCTTTAGAGCTTGTGTTTCAAGGCCAAAAAAGTGTTCATGAAGATTAAGACTATTTTGAATAAAACTTATTTTATTCTCTTTTTTTGTCCACTGCCCAAATGCATTTTTTACAACTGTATTTTTTTTAAGCCTTTCACTTAAAGTCAAACAATATTTAGACAAATCATTTTCTACTTTTTCTCTCGTATAGCCTGTTTCTTCCATAACATGTCGGACGAACAGATCTGCTTTCATTTGTTCTTCACTTGCAAGTAGAATTTTTATTTTGGATGGATGAATCTCTCCCTGAATATGATCAATAAAGGCAGCTTCTTCCTGCGCTTCTAAACGAGCTATTCCAGGCAATTCAATCCAACCAAATCGATTGAGATGCCATAAAAGCAAGTATTCAATATGATTTTTAGACAAAGACAGAAATCTCCTAAATTTAAATTTAAGCTCAAATTTAGGTCTTTACACACTCAAGTACAAATATTTGAATTTATTGTTCCTATGTAATTGAATAATCGAAATATACACATTATATATTGAGGTAATATAAGATAAATAGCTTGGATTTTACCCGAGCAAATTATTTAAGCCGGAACTGATTAAACATAATTCCATGATACTTCTGATTAATCTTTATCTTGCATTCTTATTTATCATTTACCAATAGATTTGTTTTCATGTTTCACCTTTCCAAACTTCAATTTTTCGGTTTACTGTTAGTAAGCGCTTTCTTATTTATTGCCAGAGCAAGCGACCCAGATGACGGCAGAACAAATGCCCCGGGAGAAGGACAATGTTCAAATTGCCATACACAAGGTTCAAATAATATCAGTGGATCGGTGAGCATATCAGGACTTCCCAGCACTTTACAGCCCAATACAAACTATTCAATTACAGTTACAGTAAATAACTCCAGTGTTCCTTTAACAAATGCCGATAAAGGTGGCTTTCAGCTTGTTGCTTTGGACGGCAGTAATAGCAACAGCGGTACTTTTTCGTCTCCTGGCTCAAATTCAAAAATTTCAGCCGGAACTAGAACTTATTGGGAACATAGTGGGGCCAAATCCTTCAACGGAGGTTCATCCGTAAGCTATACAGTAGTCTGGAAGTCTCCGGTCTTTGCTTCCGGAAACACTATATCCATGTATGTTTGCAGCATATTAAGCAATGGGAATGGCAACAATGGAGGGGATGAAGAAGTACTTTCTAGTGTCTCGGCCAGTTTGATAGGCTCCTCTCCGGTTAATGCTGTAATTTCATCTTTCTCAAATATCAGTTGCAATGGTGGAGCGGATGGAAGCATTAAAGTTACTGCTTCCTCAGGTCAGACCCCTTACAATTATCTATGGAATACCGGAGCTACAACAGCCATGATTTCTAATCTTGTAGCCGGAAGCTACTCTTGTACCGTTACAGATGCTAATAATTCCGAAGCAGTTGTATCCAAAACATTGACTGAACCTTCGGCAATAAATATTAATCCTGTAATTCACAAAGACAATGTTTGTTATGGAGAATCCAAAGGAAGCTTGCAGGTCTCGGCAACAGGAGGAACTCCTCAATATACATTCAAATGGTCCACCGGAGCAATAGGCAATAGCATTTCTAATCTTGCCAAAGGAGATTATGGAATTACAGTAACAGATTCAAAGAATTGCACAAACACATCAAGCTTTACTATAACAGAACCGGATAAAGTTGAACTAATTGTGGATAGTATTTATAATCCAAGCTGCCCTAACTCTGCGGACGGAAAAATAATCATTAGTACCATTTCCGGAGGAACCTCTCCTTATAAATTAAAATGGAATACAAGAGACTCTGTTCCAAAATTAAGAAATTTACTTTCAGGAAAATATACATTAACCATCACAGATGCCAACCTATGCGTTCAGATTTTTTCGTATGAACTAAAAACTGTAGACAGTATTCCACCCAATGTACTTTTCAAATCCAATATAAGAGTCAACTTAGATTCAAATGGCAGCTATAAATTCAAGGTGGAAGATTTTATTGAATCAGCAACAGACAAATGTACTAATAATGTAAAAATCAGTTTTTCTAAAGACAGCTTAGACTGCTCAAGTGTTGGTAAAAATGAAGTAATCATCACAGTATCAGATTCTTTCAACAACCGTTTTAAAGACACTGTGGAGTTTACTGTCATAGATCCTGTAAAACCATATTTTGCAGAGGCAGGAGTTCAAAGATTTTTTGACTGCAATCGTTTGTTGCAGTTGCCTCAAGTAAAAGACAACTGCCCTGTTCAATCCGTTACTATTATCTCAGGTCAAACATTAGGAAGTTTATTCAAAAAGGGAAAAACAATTGTAATTTACAAAATAGTAGATCAACAATCTAATTCATTCATCGACAGCATAGAGTATCATTTAATTCCTAGAATTGACATTTCTATCCAGAGAATGCAAGAAAGTCCATGCTTTGAAGATGGAGCATTTGTAGATCTTCATTGCATCAACAATACGGATTCATTTTTCAAAATTTATATTAATGGAGACAGCATTATCAATTTAAAGAATGATACAACACTTACCAATATAAAAATTACAACAAAAAATATTAGCGTTTATTCTGATCTTGATGTGGAATGCAAAGATTTTTGGATTATTGATAGCATTAGAAATAATACTCCTATTCTTGTGGACAAATCCAGCATAATCGATGCTAGCTCTTCTTCAAGTACTGATGGAAGCATTGCGTTGGAAATTTCAGGAGGAAAATCCGGCTACACTTTTGAATGGTTTGATCAAAACAATAACTTTATTGGCAATACAAATCCAATAGATAAGCTAAAAACTGGTCAATATTTTTGTAATATCAAGGATGCCAATTTATGCAGAAAATCTTTTGGACCCTTTGAAGTTAAATTTACAAGCAATAATCTTACATATAACAATAATGACCAAATCGTTTTATTTCCAAATCCGGTTTCCGGATTTTTTCAAATCAAATCCAATGCTGTTATTGATGAAATTTCCATATACAATTCAAATGGGCAAAATCAATTTAACATAAAACCGAAAAGCGGGTTTGTCCAAATTGATACGGAAAATTTTCCAAAAGGAATTTACTATGTTCAAATTCTTTCAAATCAAAAGAAAGTCACACAGAAGTTAATTATTCAGTAAAAAGAAGACTCCCTACCCTTACTATTGTAGATCCTTCTTCTAATGCAATAAGATAGTCTGATGACATTCCCATTGAGAGCTGATTGAATTCAGCACCAGCAAAGAAGTTCAATTTAAGCTGCTCGAATATTGATTTGGCCAGCTTGAATTCATTGCGAATAATGGCTTGATCTGTTGTATTACTGGCCATAGCCATTATTCCAATAACCTTGACATGAGTCATTTTGCTCCAGTTATCTTCTTTCAAACTCTTATATAGTTCATCCACTAAAAAGCCGCTTTTCGTGTCTTCTTGAGCCAGTTTCAATTCAAGCAAAACAGATACTTTCTTGCCCATTTCAACGGCATGTTTGTGAATTTCTTCTAGCAAAGAAAATCGATCTACACTATGAATAAGATGAACGTAAGGCAAAATTTCTTTAACCTTGTTTCGTTGCAATTGACCAATCAAATGCCATCTCACATCCATAGGCATTTGTTTTGCTTTTTTAATAAGTTCATGAACTCGATTCTCTGCAAAATCTCTGCATCCCTGATGATAGATTTTCATAACTTTTTCTATTTCCTGCATCTTACTTACAGTGACTACTAATGCATCATGGGAGTCACAGGCGGACTTCAAATCTAAATAGTTCATTTTCTTATTGCTTGTTTCAAATATGTGATCGAATATAAAAAAGAGTCTTCCATTGAATTCATGGAGTTAATGAGTTTAAAATGGGTAAAGCGCTCCAAATCCCTTATGGTTATAGACCTAAGACTAAGAATTCCATTTGAAATAAGTGAATCTCTCATTGTACCTTTTAATAAAAAAGTGGATGGTGTAAACCATGTTCTGCCATCAAAAAATACAATGTTGCTGTAGTGGGTATCCATAATCTCTTTTTTTGAAGTTATGAAGACCGGGCAAGATCTTTCTGCTGTCAAATAATGATCTAACTTTTTCCTGTCACAATATTTATAATTGTAATGAATATTTGGATCAAAAACAAAATGAAAATGGCTAAATCGCCTTGGAATATAGGGTTCTACGTGAATCAAGAAATCAGATTCATTATATAAAAATTTGATTTTTAGCTTCCTACTGTTATCGAACAAATGAAGTTCTATAAGTTCACTTAAATTAAATAATGTATTGGGTTTATCATAATGTGCTGAATATGTAATATCCAATCTAGCCTGATGAAAGCCAAGATTCCTTATCCCTGAAGAATCTGCATAAATGCTCTCAAAAAACCGGAACATAGATTTTGTTTATAACCTCCAAGTATTCAGACTTTGATGCGGACATTGAGGTAATTCCTCCTCCCGACTTAAAATAAAATTCTCCATTGTCCAATTCAATAAATCGGATTAATACTGCAGTCTCTAATTTTCGTCCATCAAAATAACCACAAATTCCGGTATAGTACTTTCTATTAAAATTTTCTGCTTCCGTTATAATTTCACAGGTTCTTTTTTTAGGAGCACCGGTCACAGATCCGGCAGGCAAAAGTTGATCTAATAACTCTCCAATATTTTCCTTAAAATGCTCACGAATTTTCCCTGAAATATGCGAACTCATTTGCCACAAAGAATGTCTATCAGTCTGAATCAAATCCAGATATTTAAACTGCTCTACTCTTACTTCATTGGCTACAATACTTAGATCGTTTCTGAGCAGATCGACAATAGTGTAATGCTCAGCATTCTCTTTGGGGTCATTCAATAACAGTTCTTTGTCTGCCTCAGATTCTGCAATTCGCGTTCCCTTCATAGGGAAAGTATGAATTTTTTCCTTTTCTATAATTACAAAGGTTTCGGGTGAAAACGCAACAAATTGATCATGTAAAAACACTTTGTATTTGGCTCTAGCCATTTGAAAGATTTGATTTAAACTCAAATTCAAATGGATCTTGGATTTGAAACAGAGATTCAATAAATAACTATCTCCGGACAATATGTGATCATAAACTCTATTGAAAGCATTTTCAAAAACCGAATATTCCAAAGGAGTAAAACTTAAGGCTAATGATGAACCGGAAAAACCTTTAATCGCAGTTCCGGAAAAGTCAAATTTTAAAATTTCATTATCCAATTGCTCGCTATTCAGGAAATATCCTCTTTCCTTATAATAATCCAAAATGAAAAAATAAGGCCTTTCATTTCTATGCTCCCTGCTGATAAGTCCAATTACATCTCTATATTTTTGTTCGAAAATCATTAAGATTAATAAACTTAAATTATCTTTTCGGCTGAAAGTTAAATGGAATTCATGAGCAAACAAAAAATTCCTGTTTTATTCGTTGATAATTTTGATTCTTTCAGCTACAATATCATTCAACTATTGGAGGAAAATGGAGCTGATATCCAAATTGTTACATCAAATTTGAGCTCATTTTCTGTATCTTCCACTATATCCCATATTCTTTTTTCGCCTGGCGCTGGACTGCCCAAAGAGTATCCTCTGATGGAATATCTGTTGAGAAATTATTTTACAACAAAGAAAATTTTAGGGATTTGTCTTGGGCATCAGGCCATAGCTCAATTTTTCAACCAAAACTTATACCGACAAAAGCTTGTTCAACATGGACAAAAGAAGAAAATAATAAAATCAAAAAACATTCCGTCTCAAAGTATGCTGTACTCTCTCCCTCAAGAATTTTATGTAGGCCTGTATCATAGTTGGGCTGTAAATCTCCATTTAACTCCATCGAATCTGATTCCTTCATGTTATTCAGAGGATAGTGTCATTATGGGATTTCATCATGCTCAATTTCCAATAGAAGGAATTCAGTTTCATCCGGAATCATACATGACAGAATTCGGATCCAATATGATTAACCAATGGCTAAATTCCAAGCTATGACTATCGCAAAATCTATTTCCAGACCACTTTTTATTATTTTTTCTTTACTTAGTTCTGCAGTTAATGCTCAAATTCGTGGAAAAGTATCTGATGAAAATGGAAAAGGCTTAGAATTTGTTTCAGTGTATATTGAAAACACTACTTTGGGGACAAGCACAAATAAATTGGGAGAATTTACTTTGAATAATGTCATTCTTCCCTGTCAAATAAATTTCCAGTATCTAGGATACGAGAGCTACTCACTATCTGTATCTGACGAAAATTCACCTCCTATTGACGTCAAACTTAAACCATCATCCTATATTTTAAATGAAATTAAAATTTCTTCCAAGTCAAAAGATCCTGCCTATAAGATAATAAAGAATGCTATTGACAACAAGGAAAGATACCGAAGCAATAAATCGAATTACAGTTGCGAAGCTTATACAAAAGGCATTCTCAGTATGTTGGTTTCTCCAAAAAAAATACTGGGAAAAGAAGTAGGTAATTTGAATGGGAATTTAGATTCTACTGGGAAAGGAATTTTATACTTGTCAGAAAGCATATCTAAACTCGAATCATACTCTGGTAAAAAGTATGAAGAAATGATTTCAAGCAAATTATCCGGCAGTGACAATGGATTCTCCTTCAATCGTGCAAGTTCAATGGATTTTGATTTCTATGAAAACAATATTGAATTTGGGAGTTCCATTATTTCTCCATTATCAGATTTGGCTTTAAACTATTACAATTTTGAACTTATTGGATCCGAAAAAATAAATTCTAATACTAACGACTATAAAATTGAAGTCAAGCCTAAAGTAGAAGCCACTGCATGTTGGTCAGGGTATATTGTAATCAGAGAACACAGTTGGAATATCATAGAGTTAGACTTGAAAATAAGGGGCATGCAAATCAAGCAGCCTATGTTTGATTCGATTATTATTAAACAAATCCATATCCCATTTGCTGATGAAAATACATGGAAAGTACAGAACCAGCAGTTCTACTTTTTTGTCGGTCTCTTAGGCTTTAAAGCCAAAGGAACATTCTCAATTATTTATTCTAAATACAAAAAATTAAGCCAAAAGGAGAGAACAAATAAAAGAGAAAGTTTTTCCATTTTGGATTCTGCCAATGTAAAATCAAAAGAATTTTGGAATGCAGAGCGACCTATCCCTCTAACACAAGAAGAGAGCATTGATTACATCAAAAAAGACAGCCTCAAATTCATTAGAGAATCCAAACCCTACAAAGACAGCATGGATAGAAAGAACAATAAATTTCTAATCCTTAACCTGCTCTCCGGTTACACCTATTCAAATTCATTCAATGGTTTTCAAGTTCAATTCGCTTCGCCTTTAAATACCATTTATTTTAATCCAATTCAAGGCTTCGTTTTAGGGGGCCAAATCAAAATCCACAAAAAAACATCAAAACTTGAAGATTACAGTTCTTGGAGTACAACCACAAAATTACAATACGGGTGGGCAGATAATCGATTAAGATGGCAGCAAAACTTTACTTATAATTTTGATCCGTTTCGTTATAAATCCATTAAAATTTCTATTGAAGATCAAGTCAAATCTATGAATGGTGATGAAGAGTTTTCTCATTTTTCTAATGATATTGCCTGTTTGCTTTTTAAAAACAACCAGCTAAAAGCATTCAGAGAACGAAGACTTAGAGTAAGTTATTCTCAACGTGCTTTTTATGATTTTAAATTAAATGCAAAGAGTTCTTGGACTCAAAGGTCATCCCTTACCAATCATACAAATTATTCAATTTCTTACCCCAATAGACCGTATTTAGCCAACGATACTGCAAAATATTCAAATGCATTGCTAACTATCAACAGGCATTCCTTGTTGAGCTTTCAACTGGGGATCAATTGGCAATACAATACTCAACTTTGGAAAACGCCTTACGAAATCAACTATTTCGATAGCAATTACCCAGTGATTCTTTTCGCATACCAATATGGTTATTATACTGATTTGAAGTATTCCTTTCAAAAATTCGAGCTTGGAGTCCGACATACCTTATCTTTGAATCAGTTTGGAGAATTGTTTGCAAGCTATCAGTGGAGCAGATTGCTGTCTGCCAAGAAAACACAGATTCCCGATGCCTTGTTTTTCCAAACCCAAAGTTTTAGATTCTACAATACGAGCTCTATTCAACAGCAATTTTTAGGAATTGGCTTATATAGATTGATTGAATATCATCAACTCCATCAATGGCATTTTCAATATGACTTAAAAGGGTTGTTGCTGGACAGAATCCCATGGGTAAGCAAATTAGCTTTGAACGAATTTATCAAATACTCAGGATCATTAGACTCTTCACAAATGTTTTTCAATGAATATTCTGTTGGTTTGGGAAATATCGGAATCAAAGCATTTAGGCTATTGAGACTGGATTATTATAGATTATATCAAAACAATAAATTTCTATATGATGGAATTAAAATCGGATTGACAAGTAATTTAATTGCCGGATAAAAGGTGCTGATTATTTTTCGTATTCGTAGCACCCTATATCAGGCATTACTTGATCTCTTGTCTTTCCTAACAAATCTTTAGAAATGCCTGCAATAGGGATGGCTCTATTCTCAAGACTTGACAGTGTATCCAATTGAAAATTTTCTTTTGAACTGTTTTTGAAAAGTTTAATTTGATTGGAATTGAAAATACAATTTTGAGTAAATTGAGTTACAAAATTTGGAAAGTAGTCCTTCTCTTTAATTTTCTTTGAATTAATAAAACAATGATCTAATGCTACATTAAACTCAGCATTGCTTACAGATTCCATCCAAAATTCGTCATCAGCTTCACCGGTAAAAATACAATTTGTAAACTTTGCATCAAGAGGATAATAGGTTTTAGTTAAACATTCCACAGGATCAACACATTTAAAATTGGAAATAATTACCGCACTTTCCATGTTGCCATAATTAGCAAAAGTTGTATAATTAAAAACTATTGAGCCCCCATTTTCCGAGACTAAAGAATTTAAGCCTTGGTTGTAAAACAAACAATTTTCGGCATATAAATTTCCGGCATTGGAGTAGATTCCATAAATACTGTTGTTATAAATTTTGCACGAAAAAAAATCGCATGAACAGGATGAATCTATGGTAACTCCTATCTGATTATTGAGAATGGTCGTATGATGAAATTCATTACCTAAACTGCCTTCAATAATACTTATAGTTGACCACTGACCCCTAATAGATTTGAATTGCTCTTCAAGTCTTACTCCCTGAAAAACAATATTTTTTTCTAAAGTACCATTGCAAATAATATTGGCATTCTGTCCTATAAGCAATCGGCCATCATTATAAAAAAAAGTGTTCCCCTCAGAATCAATTGCTTTTGTAATTCCCCCAAAAACATGAATTTTTGTACCGGGTTCAATCTTGAGAGTTCCATTTCTAAACAATACAATTCCATACAATATATAAGGCTTTTGATCATTCCAAAGTTCTGTTTTTCCTTTGAGATCGATAATGGCAAAATTCGCTTTATTGGATTTTGCAGGAATATAAATTGCATTCTGTCCCCAAGCTTCAAGGATTACTTTTTGTACAGATTTATTGACCTCAAAAACTACAGAATCAAGAATAATAAAAGGGCTTGACGATATAGGATCATTAGGATTAATCAGCACTTCACAAAATAGATAAATACTATCTTTAGGTCGTATAACAATGTCTTGAAAGTCCTTGCCAGAAAATCCATCAACATTCAAACTAAATTTTGAATTTTGAGAATTGGGAATATAAATTCTTTGAATCTTAACAAATTCATTGGTGGGGTTGTAAATTTTAATGCTTTGCGTGGCCGAACCAATTGTGGTAAAAACTGTATCAAAAAGGATTGAATCTTCACTAAACTTTAAGATGGGCTCATTTTTATCATAATAGAATTCCTTAGTACATGAGCTCAACATCCATAGTAGGAAAAGAAAAAAGGATATAGTGAATTGTAATGCATTAAATTTTTTCGCCATGCTTTAAAAAATACTAAGGTAGAACGAAGATATGATAAATTATTATACTATTTTTGCACAAAATTGCTCCATCATGGCAGAAAAACAAGAAAACAATAAACGCAACTGGTTGATTTTCATTGTATCAACATTAGTTACCGTTTTATTATTGATATACTTCCCGGCTTGGTTTTGGGTGCCACTACCATTTGTATTGACCTATCTTACTATGGCTTTTGGAGCCATGTAAGTCGGTTCTGACTGCTAATGGTATTCGATGTCATCATTCCTGCTTATAACGAACAGGATTCTATAGGTCTTGTTGTTAATGGGCTTAGCCACGAAAATCTAAGATATATATTTGTTTGTAATAACAATAGCACAGACCTCACAGAACAGGTTGCAGCTTCCCAAGGAGCTATTGTATTGAAAGAATCGAGAAAAGGCTATGGCGCTGCCTGCCTAAAGGGGATTAATCATATTAAGGAGAATTGCCCGACTTTACCTGATTTTATAGTGTTCTGCGATGGAGATTACGCAGATGATTTGAATGCACTGTCAGATTTACTGATGCCGTTGGCAGAACACCGAGCCGATCTTGTTATCGGTTCGAGAGTTTTAGGCCATTCTGAAGCTGGAAGCCTGACTTCAGTTCAAAAATTTGGAAATTGGTTGTCTACCGGATTAATTTACTATTTGTACAAGGTAAAATTTACAGATTTGGGGCCATTTAGAGCCATAAGATGGACCTCTTTGATGGAGCTCAACATGCAAGATCAAAACTTTGGGTGGACGGTAGAAATGCAAGTAAAGGCTGCAATGAAGAATTTGCGCTGTGTTGAAATTCCGGTAAACTATAGAAAGAGAATTGGCATTTCCAAAGTTTCAGGTACTCTTAAAGGCAGTTTTTTGGCAGGCTGTAAAATCCTATGGACGATTTTTAGCCTTGCTTTGAAAAGAGTGTTCAAATAATTGCTAATAATTAGCTAATAGCAATATGAAAAGGAATTGACATAGGGTAATTTCCATATTTTTGTTTCCCGCTAAACAACATGGAAAAACTTGGCTTTATTCTGATCGTAGTATATACCTTATTTTTATTATATATTACAGTATTTTGCCTTTTACAACTTTTTTTGCTCAGATCTTACAGGAAGCAGAAGAAGGAGAAGTCTTTACTCACTCCGTTTTCGTTGAATGACGAACGGCTGCCCATTGTAACCGTTCAACTTCCTATCTTCAATGAATTGTATGTAGTGGACCGATTATTGGACAATATCACTCAATTGCAGTATCCGCGATCAAAGTTCGAGATCCAAGTTTTGGATGACTCTACAGATGAAACTATAGAGCATGCCAAAGCTAAGGTACAGCATTATAAAGAGTTGGGTTTTGATATTCATTATATACACAGATCAGACAGAGCCGGTTTTAAAGCCGGTGCCTTAAAAGAAGGAATGAAAATAGCCAAAGGAGAGTTTATTGCCATTTTTGATGCAGATTTTTTACCTGAATCTGATTTTTTACTTAAAGCACTCCCCTATTTTTCTTCCGACAATATCGCAGTTGTTCAAACAAGATGGGGACATATCAATGAAGATTTCTCTTTGCTCACTCAACTGCAAGCTTTTCAACTAAATGTTCATTTTACTGTAGAACAAGCAGGAAGATGTGCTGCAGGACATTTTTTGCAATTTAATGGAACTGCAGGGATATGGAGAAAAAAAGCCATTGATGACGCGGGAGGCTGGCAAGCGGATACTCTCACAGAAGATTTGGACCTAAGTTATAGAGCCCAATTAAAAGGTTGGAAAATAAATTATATTGAAGACATCACCTGTTCTGCCGAATTGCCTGCAGAAATTTATGGACTAAAATCTCAACAGTTCAGATGGATGAAAGGTGGAGCAGAAAACAGCAGAAAACTTCTCCCGACAATTTTGAAATCCGATTTGCCTTTCAAAACCAAGTTTCATTCCTTTATGCACCTTATGGCAAGCGGAATATTTTTGATCATTTTTTTAGTGGCGATCGCAAGTGTTCCAGTACTCTATGCTATGGATTACTTTAATCTCAAAGCCACCTTCCTTGGATTCTGTTTGTTAGGAACGTTAGCTGTATTATCAGTGTTTTATGAAGCCAATATTATGACTTGCTGGAAAGAAAAAAAGACAGAATATCCTCTGCTTAAATTTGTCATGTTATTTCCAATTTTTATGGGTCTTTCAATGGGAATGAGCCTTCATAATAGTATTGCAGTAATTCAAGGTTATAGAGGTAAAAAATCCAGTTTTATTAGAACTCCAAAGTTCAACCTGCTCAACATTAAAGATCGACTTCACGACAACAACTATTTAATTCACAAAATTGAATGGACAAGTTGGCTCGAAGCTTTGATATGTCTTTATTTTGTTTTTGCCATTTATTTAGGGTTCAAATTAGAATATTACTCCTTCATTCTTTTCCATGCTTTGCTAATGTTTGGATTTGGCATCAATTTTTATTACGCACTTAGACATTTGAATTTTAAGTAAATATTGATATGCAAAAGCATTTTTATATTGCTTTGCAATACTGTTCTGCACTAATTTTTCTAATCAGTATTTATTTATTAAATTTTTACAGTTCAAAGACAGAATTTTCTTCAATCATTGGCTATGGCATTCTTGCTTTTGGTTCATATTATTGCTTATTCCTGTCTTCTTTAAAACTCAAATATCATTTCAAATCTTTTGTCTTATTGGCATTAATAGCCAGATTTATTTGTTTCTTTTCGGAGCCTCAATGGTCAGAAGATGCTTATCGATATTATTGGGATGGACTGTTGAGTAAACATGGAAAATCCCCTTATTCAGGGACCCCAAACGATATTCTAAATGAGCTAAATACACCAGAAATTCAAAAAACTTATTTGAAGTTAAACTCAAAAGAATATCCTTCAATTTATCCTCCGGCAGCTCAGGGAATATTTTTCTTATCCGCTTCTCTTTCTCACTCTTTTATCGATTTCATAATCATTCTTAAACTCCTATTTCTAAGCATAGAAGCTTTACTTTTATTTTTTTTATATCGTTTCATTAGTTCAAGGTCGAGAGATTTCACTCCATTACTACTATTATTTCTTAATCCGTTATGGATAATTGAATTCTACAATAATCTACATATTGATTTGTTGATGATTTCCTTGTTAATATTGTCCATTATTCTACAATTTGAATCCAAAATATATACTTCAGCTTTATTGTTTGGACTTTCCATTGAGCTAAAAATTTTAAGCCTCTTGGCATTTCCTTTTTTTATACTAACACAGAGCAAAAAGCAGAGAATCATTTTTTGTTCTATTTTAGCCTGTATTCTTTTGGGAAATATTCCCTTCTTTTATTCTCACACCCAAATTTATTTCAGCAGTGTTCAACTGTTCTTCAAACAGTTTCAATTCAACTCTTTTCTGTATCATCCTATTATTTGGAAACTCCACAATAGCGCACTTTACTCTCTTGAATCTAAAGTAGGTTTGTTTCTCAATCTGCTTTTTATCCTGTTTTTATTAGGTTTATTGTATAAGTATAAAAATGAGGCAAAAGATATAAACATTTTTTTATGGTATTCTTCATTAGCATTTTGTGTTTATTTTATTTTTTCAAGTACTGTACATCCTTGGTACTGCTTACTTCCTGTTAGTCTTGCAGTAATGAGTGGTAAAAATTCATTGACCTTATGGCCTTTGTTCATACTTCTTTCTTATGCCCATTATAGTCTATTTTGTGCTCAAAATGAAAGATTTTTTATAAATATTGAATATATTATTCTATTTATCCTTCTCATTTATGAAATAAAAAAGGGTCAACAAAATCAGTTGACCCTTTAATCATTACAATATTTTCTTAAACCTTATTTACTCCACTCTTTTATTGAGTCTTCATTCATTTTTACGTAATCATCATTACCCGCTGCAATGGCCATTGTTTTGGATCTAGTTGCAACTTCTATTGCCTCTTGCTTTCTCCCAGCTTTTGCCAGGATAAGTGACTCCAACCTAAGCTTCCAAAATTGAGGATCGGCAGTATTTGACTTTTGGATCCACATAAGAGCCGAACTGTTGTCTTTGCCGTTATCAAAATAATATCTAGCTGCAATATAGTAGTCATCTGCTGATGGACCTGCCAACACCTTATCAATGTTTTTTAATACCTTTGATTCAACATCAAATTTTAATTTTACAGATACCAACACGTTTTCCCAAATCAAATTCAATGTAGCTGCATCAGCCTTAATGTCATTGATGTCTATTGTAAAGGATTCTACAGAACTTAAAGTCTGCTCTGCACTAACTCTAACCTTCAATGCTTCTTTAGTAATATCATAATTCTTAGGCAATCCACTTTGAATAGCATCAGAATAAAAAATAATATCCCATGTTTCTTTTCCAGGAATGGAATACAAGGCATAAGTTCCCTTTGCCAAGGTTTTTCCTTCTACCATCACATCCTCAGTGAATGTAATTTTGGTGGATGCGTTTGCCCCTGTCCTCCACATTTTGTCGTATGGAACCAAATCTCCAAATACAACCCTCGACTTCATACTTGGTCTTGAATACTCTACAGTCACTGTACCGAGACCAAGCTTTTGTTCCAATTTACAAAATGGACTTGGAGCTGGAGTCGTAATTTGGGCATGTAAAAACACAAGCTGAAAACAAAAAATTAAAAACAAAAAATTTTTCATTGAATACTATTTATAATTTTACAAATCAATACAATATATATTTCGATTTTTATATACGTCTTATTTTGCTATTTGATATAGCAAATTATCCAACATTAAATACAATATTAATGCCAAACTAATAAAAATTAGGCTAAAACATATTAGATATTTAAATAATATGTTATATCTTTGCAGTATCGACTTTAAAACTCAAAATTATGATTATCGCAGCTTCATGTATTATTTGCTTTGCCTGCAGTTGGTTTCTTCTTCAATTAAAGCCAAGCGAGCAAGAATAATTAAGGTTCATTTTCACACTTAAAGAACACTTACTCCTTGAGTGTTCTTTAGGTGTATTGTTATTTTATGCGCGCCTACCAACTTCCACTGATTGTTCATTAATTCAAAGCATTTTATATTGTAAATTCCAGGCGAATTATACACTATATTAATTTTACTTTCTTGTAGAATGCTTTCTATTCCATTCCCAAAGTCCATTTTATATTTTTTAATTGGATCGTAGTTAGGCAAATGAATGCGCAATTTTGAACCTATTACTGCCTCACCTTCTATTCCCAATTTACTTAATCCGAGATGATTAATAACTCCATAGGTTTCTTCGTCCTCGTGTGAGGAAGTTGAATTGGATATTAAATTGTACGAACCGGTTTGATCCGGAGAAAGAATATTCTCTTTTAAAATGACATAACTACCCAAGCCTCCAATTGTAGCAATGACAAATGCCAACAATTTATCTTTGAGTCGTTCATTGAGCAGCTGTTCTTTCAGCAGGCTAAGCGGATTAAATTCACGTTCCATGAATTTCTATTTTGGTAGCTGCAAATATAGTACATTTTTTTATAATATTAATTCTAAATAATTGAATTTCAATATATAACATATTATATTTATAAGTAATTTAAATACAAAGATTTAAATAGCGCTAAAGCTTTTATATATCATTTTTCAATATGTAATTCGACTTGATTCATGATAAACAAAATATAAGAGAGAATTATCGTAGGTTTGTATTTTCTTACATTTAGCTTTTAATTACCTAACCTATATAAATTTAGATGGTAGAAATCATTCAACAATTAGCAGAATTCATTCTTCATATTGATGATCATTTGGTCGAGTTAACACAGCAATATGGAATTTATATTTATATCATTCTTTTCTTAATATTATTTGCCGAAACCGGATTGGTCATTACACCTTTTTTACCGGGAGACTCACTTCTCTTTGCTGCAGGAGCGTTGTGTGCTTCGGGAAATATGAATGTCGTTCTTTTAATTTCTATCTGTGTTGCAGCGGCTATCTTGGGAAATATCACCAATTTTTATATCGGGAAATATGTTGGCCCAAAATTGCTTCAACAAAAGTCAAAATGGATAAAAGAAGATTATTTGATTAAAACACAGAAGTTCTATGATAAGCATGGCGGCAAAGCGTTAATATTAGGAAGATACCTTCCCTTCGTACGAACTTTTGTTCCCTTTGTTGCAGGTATAGGTCAAATGAATGAGTCAAAATTCAATTTATACAATATAGTAGGTGCTTTAGCTTGGATTGTTCCTATTGTTTTGGTTGGTTATTGGTTTGGGAACATTCCTTTTGTTAAAGAGAATTTTTCATTGATTGTTCTTTGCATTTTAATCATTAGTTTAATTCCCTTAATTGCAGGTGTTATAGGAAGTTTATTAAATTTTAAAAAGAATAATTAATCTTTTGATATGAGCCAATGGGTTTCAAAAAATTCCGGAATATTAGTCCTAGTTACAATTGCTATATTGTTGTTATCAGCATTACAGATTACAGGAATTCTGCCTATCGACCCATATTTCTCTATGGGATTAAGATGGCTAGGCTTGCTCGCATTAATAAGTATAGGAATAAGTAAGAACAAATTAACTACATGGATTTTCATTTCTATGATTTTGGGAATATTTATTGGTTATGATTTTCCTGAAGTTGGCAGAGAGCTGAATGTTTTGAGTAAAATTTTTATCAAGCTTATTAAATGCGTTATTGCGCCATTGCTTTTTGGAACTTTGGTTTTAGGAATTGCAGGTCATGCTGATCTTAAGAAAGTTGGAAGATTAGGTTGGAAATCCATTTTATATTTTGAAGTAATTACTACAATTGCATTAGTGATTGGGTTAGTGGCCATCAATTGGAGTAAGGCCGGTGTGGGGATTATTCAAATTGACAATGCCGAAAAACTTCCGGACATCGCAAAAGCACAAGGATGGAAGGATATAGTTTTGCACACTTTTCCTGAAAACATTGCAAAATCTATTGCTGAGGGTCAGGTATTGCAAATTGTCGTTTTTTCAATATTATTCGCTGTATCCTTATTATTAATTTCGGAAAGCAAGCGCAAACCTATGCTAACATTTGCGGACTCATTGAGCACCACAATGTTTAAGTTTACTGAAATTATCATGTATTTTGCACCTTTTGCAGTAGGCGGTGCAATGGCATATACCATATCCAATATGGGAATTGAAATATTGAAGAATTTGCTAATTTTATTAGGTACACTATATATAGCTTTGATCGTATTGGTCTTAGGTGTTTTTCTTCCAATTGCATTTTTTGTAAAATTGGATATTAAAAAATTCTGGCAACATGTGATTCAACCCTTAAGTATAGCATTTGGGACAGCAAGTTCAGAAGCTGCCCTACCCTCAGCTATGGAAAATATGGAGAAAATGGGGATTTCAAGACAAATTGTATCCTTTGTTCTTCCTACAGGTTTGAGTTTTAATCTTGACGGCACTACCTTGTATTTATCTCTAGCTACAATATTTGTTGCCCAAGCTGCAGGAATTGAATTAAGCTTAGGTCAACAAATAGTGATGTTACTTACACTCATGCTTACCTCTAAAGGAGTGGCTGGTGTCGCAAGAGCTTCACTGGTTATTCTGGCTGGAATGGCATCCACCTTTGGCCTCCCCGACTGGCCTATAGCAGCCATTCTAGGAATAGATGCATTGATGGATATGGCTAGAACAGCTGTAAATACTTTGGGCAATTGTCTGGCTACTGCAGTGATAGCAAAATGGGAAGGCGAACTTAAAGAGTGATCGTTATTTCTTTTATTTAATCCAAATTTAGGCTCACGATTTTATTATATATCCATGAAAACTGCATTGAGCTGGATCGGACTAAGGATTTTCACTTATAAGAAACATAGGGGAATTGCTGAATTTATGAAAATATTGAATATTTATTAATTTTAGCTTGTTTCAATTCCTTATATTTGAGCATTGATAGTTCTCAAAAATAAATTTATGTCTAGAATTTATCAGCTCACATTCCTTTTTGCCTTATTTTTTATTATTAATGCACAAGCCCAAAAGATAATATTGGGGGATGATGAAAGCAATATAACCATCACTTCTAGTGATTCCTGGTCTCCTTTGTATGCCTATGACAGTGCGTCGGCCGGCAAGACTGTTGGTTCGATTGGATTAATGGCAAAACAATTTGCATCAAGTCGATTTCTTCATCAAGCAACACTTGGCTTTACTGAGAATGATATTAAAGATGTTACCAGAATGGGATTTGAACAATGGATAGATCACCAGATCAAAGCCCCACATCAATCCATTTTATCGATTTCAGAAAAAGCATTTAAAGATGCTTATGATTGGTATTTTGTAAATCACACCGACTCTACCAGAGCTCCAAGTTATTTTAGTGCCTTGTATTTTAATTATGCTTTTTGGGAAAATCATCTAAAAAATAAGGATAGACTTAGACAGAGAGTCGCACTTGCCTTAAGTGAAATTTTAGTTGTTTCTATTAATTCGGAATTGGTAGGCAACGGGAGAGCCATAGCTCACTATTATGATTTATTATTAAATCATGCTTTCGGTAATTACAAAGATTTGTTGCGTGATGTAAGTTTGAGTCCTGTGATGGGATACTATTTGTCTCATTTAAATAATCCAAAAGAAATTCCTGAAGAAAATATTCATCCTGACGAAAACTATGCAAGAGAGATCATGCAATTATTTACAATCGGATTGTATGAATTGAATTTAGATGGCAGTAGAAAACTTGATCCCCAAGGAAATCCTATTCCCAGTTATTCCCAAGCAGATATTAAAGAAATGGCTAAAGTTTTTACAGGCTTAGGATTCTCTAAGGTAATGCCAAATCAGTGGGTGGATACGGCTTCCTTTGGGACTAACTATTATTTGGGAGACTTGTTAAGTCCAATGAGAATGTATGATGAGTGGCACCAACCCGGTGAGAAAAAACTAATGAACGGATTTACAATTCAGGCAGGACAAAAAGGGATGAAAGACGTTGAGGATGCAATTCATTTTCTTATTAAACATCCAAATATTGGTCCGTTTATTAGCAAGCAATTAATCCAAAGACTTGTCAAATCCAATCCTACTCCAGGATATATTAGAAGAGTTGCTTCTGTTTTTAATGATGACGGGAATGGGGTAAAAGGAAATTTAGCCGCTGTTGTAAAAGCCATACTATTGGACAATGAAGCTAGAGATTGTGAATGGTTATCGGATCCAAAAAATGGACAACTTAGAGAGCCTTTTGTGAGATATACCCATTTTGCTTCTCCACTAGATGTTGAGCAATATTACGGTAGATATTGGAATTCGAGTTTTGATTATTTGCAAAATGTAGGACAAATTCCAATGGCATCTCCAACTGTTTTTAACTTTTTCCTTCCTTCTTTTTCTCCACTTGGTGAAATAAAGAAAAATGGATTGGTAGCTCCGGAATTTCAATTACACAATTCTCGAACTGCAATTGGTTATGTAAATTATGTAAACAACTGGGCGGTGTACAATTATTTATTTTACAGCTGGGAAGAGTTTGATCCTGCCACATATCTGAATACAACTGAATTACAAAAATTAGCGCGGGAACCGGAGACTTTGATCAACAAATTGGATTTACTATATACTTACGGAAATTTATCAGACAGGACAAGAGGAATAATCAAAGAAGCTTTGAACTCATTAGTCTATGGTAATTACAGAGAAGAACGAGTTAGAATGGCCTTATATCTTTTATGCATTTCACCTGATTTTACAATATTAAAATAAAAACCATGGCAAAAAATATTACCAGAAGAAATTTTGTAGGAACAATGAGTTGTGCAGCCATTGGGTACTCTACTTTGTACAATAGTCTGATCAATTTAAAAGCTATAAATGCTCTTGCAGCATCCAATAGTGATTTGGATCCAGACTATAAAGCATTGGTTTGTATATTGAAATCCGGCGGCAATGACTCTTTCAACATGCTGGTCCCTACAACAAATAATGAATATAAAGAATATCAAGAAACCAGATCAAATCTCGCACTTCAAAAAAGTGAACTTCTTGCTTTACAAACCTTAAACACTCCAGGAAGAGAATTTGGTTTGCATCCGGCCTTAAAAGGTCTACAGCAATTGTACAACAAGGGAAATGTTTCCTTTATTTCCAATATTGGGACACTATTTGAGCCTGTTACAAAACAGAAATTTATTGATCAAACTGCAAAGCTCCCTTTAGGATTGTTTTCTCATTCAGATCAAATTCAACAATGGCAAACGGCAATTCCTAATGACAGATCTGCAGTTGGCTGGGGAGGAAGAATTGCAGATTTAGTCAGAGATATGAATAGCTCAAATGACATATCGATGAATTTTTCACTTTCAGGTACCAATCTTTTTCAAGAAGGGAAAGAAGTGATAGAATATGTGTTGGATCCTCAAAACGGAAGCATTGGAATTACAGGACACACCGAAGAACCCTCCAGATGGGATTATTTCAATAATGCACGAACCCATGCAATTGACACCTTGTTGGATCACAAATATCTGGATATTTTTCATAAGACTTATATAGATGTTATTCGTGTAGGAAGAGACAGTCATAAGAAATTTCAAGACGCTCTAGAAACCGTTGGTGATTTGAAAACCACATTCCCTGATTCAGAATTAGGAAGAGCATTGAATATGGTAGCAAGAAGTGTTGCTGCTCAAAAAAATCTTGGATTTAAGCGCCAAATCTTCTTTATCGATTTTTATGGCTGGGATCATCATGATGAAGTATTGGAAAATCAAAATGAGATGTTCACAAATTTTGATACCAGTTTAAGTTCCTTTTTTACTGCATTGGAAGAAATAAATGCCACTAAACAGGTAACTGCATTTACAATATCCGAATTTGGTCGTAGTTTGACAAGCAACGGAAATGGAACAGACCATGCCTGGGGAGGAAATGTGATGGTTTTGGGAGGAGGAATCAATGGCTCAAGAATTTTTGGCGAGTATCCTTCTCTTAGATTGGACGCTGAGCAAAACGTATATGATGGTATATTAATTCCAACTACACCAACAGATCTGTATTTTGCAGAGCTTGCTTTGTGGATGGGTGTTTCCCCCAACGATTTATCCTATGTGTTTCCAAATATTTACACTTTTTATAATATAAATTCGGGGAAGGCTCCAATTGGTTTTTTAAATATATAACAAACTAATTTTACTGGTTTCAAAATCAATAATTAATATGAAAAAGTGTTTTTATCTATATTTAGCAATTTATTTTCTAAGTTCAATTTCCAATAGATCCACAGCGCAGTGTTTTCCTGATAGTCATTCTACAAATTGGTATGATGGATGGATTTCATGTATAAAAAAACCAAGCCCAAACGATCCTACAGCAGCAGCCTCCCACTGGATTCTTTACGATTTCAAAACAATTTATAAAATCGATCAATTCAAAATATGGAACACCAATGATCCTGATCATCTGGATTGGGGCTCAAGAAAAGTTGATTTTTATTTCTCAGAAGACAGCATACAGTGGAAGTTTGCAGGTCAATATACACTAACACAGGCAACCGGCAAGAACAATTACGAAGGGGAAGATTGGCAAAGCATTTCAATCCCGAGAGCTAGATATATATTGATCAGATCATTAGAAAATTTTGCCGGAAATTGTCATGGGTTTAGCGAAGTGAAATTCGCAGCAGAGAAAATTAAAATTAATACCTCATCAGAAGATCCTCAAATGGAAGATCAAGCATTGATTTTTAAATTATCTCCAAACCCGTCTAAATATTTTACAGTTTTGGAAATTGATACAAAGTCATTTGAACCAGTTTATTTTGAAATCGTTAATGCTTACGGTCAAAAAATGTATTCCAAACATTATTATCCAAGCCTTTCAATTTTTAGAGATGAAATCAATACAAGAGAGTGGCCGAGCGGAACTTATTTTCTACAAATTGTCCAAAGCAATGTTCAGCAAAATACTTTGTTACAAAAAATTGGAGAATAAAAATTTGGGTATAATAAATTAACGTAATCTAAGACAATATTCATCTCCACTTTAATTGAAATTTGAAGGTCGTCCTTCTATTCAATTGATGTTGCTGTTCTAAGCATTGATTGCAAATGCATTTTTCTAATAAGTCCGATTTGCCGTAACCTAAACTAATCATTCTATAGCGAGGAACTCCTCTATCTGACAAGTAATTCGAAACCGACTCGGCTCTCTTTTGAGATAATTCCAAATTGTATTCATCAGTACCTCGACAATCTGTATGAGCTCCAAGGGTCACAATCATTTTTGGATTTGCTTCAAGTAAATTGAACAATTTTTCTAAAGAACCATAAGAGTCAGGTCTCAATTTGGAGTCATCAAAATCATAATAAATATCCTGAATAACAAACTGTTTTGACTCATCATAAGGTACTAATTCTATTTCTATTCTATGCGTTATTACAGAATCACTAACCAATAAAAATGTATCCAAATAAGTATTAAAACTCATTTTTTGATTCAGATATGATTTCTTACTAAATGTCCATTGAAATTTTTCGCCTGATCCCACCCAAAACATAATGTTTGACTTAGCTCCGGTAAACAATTGATTTTTCTTCTCGTCCGTAATATAGACACTATCGATTCTTTTCCTCTCAATGGTCAAGTTATTGTACTCTTTGGCTTCAAAAAAAAGCAATTCTACCATTTGCTTTAGCTTATTTTTCTTCGGCCTGACTACGTCCTTTTTATTGACCAATTGAAAACGATAAATATTATCATCGTTTTGCCCATCTCTATTTGAAGAAAGAAATCCTTGTGCTAAAATGGTATCATTTGCCTTATAATCTTCATCAAAAACCAGGGAAAAGTCATCTGCACCCGAATTGATCGGAGTTTTTAAATTGATAGGATTGGCCCATTTTCCATTTTCCAATCTGTAGGTCTTAAATACATCTAAGCCCCCAAAACCAAACAAGCCATTGGATGAAAAAAACAAAGTGTCATGATGCCACACTGGAAATTTCTCATCTCCTTCAGTATTAATCAAAGTTCCTAAATTTTGTGCAGAGGTCCATTGCTCATTTATTTTGTAGGAAATATATAAATCGTATTTCCCAGTACCATTTTTTCTATCCGATGAAAAAACAAGAATGCTGTCTGAATAATGAATTGCAGGATGAATATCATTGCACAATTCTTCTCCAAACAATACAAGCTCCTGATTGTCTTTTGAATTTTTACTCAGTTGTGAGGAGTACAATTTACAAAAAGTTTCAGTCTGAGATTCGGCATCACAGATACTATAATAGAGAGTATTATTTTTTTTTGAATAAGAAGCAGGTCCTTCATGAAAACTTGAATTGACATTATCAAAAACTGAAGGATTCATTTCAATTTTTGAGGCTGTATATAGATCGAAGAATGCGTTATTATTCCATGCATACAATGCATCTGCTTTTGAATTTACTCTATCAGAGCAAAAAACAAACTTTAATGAATCCAAATAGCAAACAGAAAAATCATTGTACTTTGAATTTATTGGCTCAGCAATTGAAAGATCAAATGAAGGATTCAACTTCTGTTTTTTCCACTCCGAAAGCAACTTGCAAGTGGTAATTTGTTTCCGTATTAGAACATTGTCTTTATTTTCTTTAGCCAATAAGCTAAAAACATCTCCTGCTGTTTCATAATCTTCATTTTTCATTAAGGCAAAAGCATAAGCAAGCATATTCTCAGGATGATCTTCATGTTCTGTTGCCTTCTTGGCCCAAATCAATTCTTCTTTGTACTTGGATTGCAGAGCGCAGATTTTAGCAATTTTTAATGCCATTTGCGGAGATGGATTTTTTTTATAAACCCTAACAAAATAGGACTTTGCAATGGCATATTGCTTTGCTTCCTGCGCCTTAAGAGCTAATTTATATTCATTTCTTGAACAAGCCAATAGAAAACTTATAAGCAAGATGCTTCCTGCTTGCAAGATCTTATTCCGCAGTTTAGTATCATTTTCAAAGCTTAAGTGCACGACAAATTCATTTTATTCAATAGATCCATAAACAGATAAAAATACAGAAAGTAAAACGGCTTCCAAAACAAATTATTTGCTGAAACTTTGATAGGCCAAAAATAAAGCGAGACATTGAATACACAATGCCTCGCTTTCTAAGGGGTGGATAATCGGGTTCGAACCGACGACCC
>DEQQ01000093.1 GCA_002360455.1 Saprospiraceae bacterium UBA3362 | reverse complement strand
ATCAATCCCGAGACTTCATCGGCAAAAAAAGATGTGGACGATAATACCAATGATGAGATCGTCACGGTTCAACTTGACAATGACGATGGTATTCAAGATCAGGGTGGAGATACCTATTCGTTATTGAGCTCGTCGAGAGATCCTTTGATCAACGCTGCAGGGTTTCAGTTTGGGCAGTTTCGTTATCGCTTGAGGGGCTTGGATAACAATTGGCAAGTTTTGGGAGCGAATGGATTTCAGCTCAACGAAATTGATTTTTCGGCATCTCAATTTTTTATTTTATCGGGCCAAAATGCAATTACGCGCAACTCGGATCGGACTCTGTCTTACAGAGACAATGCTGAGCATTTTGGGTCTGCAGGGTTGAGTCAATGGATTAATATAGATCCCAGTGCTTTGCGTGAGGATTGTTCTGTATTATACAGTCTGAGCAATAGAGCTTATTCGCATCGTTTGGGTTTTCATTATAACAAACGGTTAAGGAATTCAAATTCGTTGATGTTAGGAGCTAACAGAAGATGGGCTCAAGAGGGAAATATTCCGGGCACTTTTTATGATGCTTGGGGAGCTTATTTGGGATGGAATAAAAAGTTTTCTAATAGGTCGGAGATCAATGTCATTCTAGTCAATGCTCCTGTGACCAGGGGGAAGTCTAGTCCTAACACCAAAGAAGTGACTGTATTGGCAGGCAATAATCTCTATAATTCTTATTGGGGTATGCAAGAAGGGGAGAAACGCAATTCAAGATTGCGCGGGACTCAGATTCCTCTTGCTATGCTTAATTATAAGAAACAGCTTGGCAATAGTTTGTTGATGAATGTGGGTTTGATGGGAATGAAGGGCAAACGATATGACAGCAGTTTGGATTGGCAAAATGCAAGAGATCCTCGTCCGGATTATTATCAAAAACTGCCTTCTTATGTAGAAGATCCTACGACTCAGTCGCAGATTGCCGAAGCCTGGAAGTCGGACCTGTCGGTAAGTCAGGTGGACTGGAATAGTATTTATCAGGCCAATTACAACAACTATAATACGGTGCTTAATGCTAATGGAATTCAAGACAATACCATCAGTGGGAAAAATGCTGCCTACATTCTTCTCAATGAACATAAAGATCCTAGAGAAATAGAGCATTTTTTGAATTTTGATTTTGATAAGAACAAATGGCATGGGAATTTTGGGTATCGTATGG
This sequence comes from Saprospiraceae bacterium UBA3362, assembly GCA_002360455.1. Lineage (GTDB taxonomy): Bacteria > Bacteroidota > Bacteroidia > Chitinophagales > Saprospiraceae > Vicinibacter. The sequence goes on along the minus strand of DEQQ01000093.1, from coordinate 9,882 downwards.
AGTTTGTTAAAAATCATCGATATACAGAATTGGCAGATCTTTTGGGGGCCGATTATTTTCTTGCCTTGGAAAGTTTTGTGACTGATCCTTCAAAACAAAATCTTAATGCGGAGATTCCAAATTATGTAGCTAAAAAGGGGGATAAAATTAATTTTGATGTCAACATGTTTTCTAATCAATATCAATTGTTTAATCAATGGATTAGAAATTTTAGGAAGTTGGATCTCATGTTTGGAGCCAGCCTGACTCATTCAAGATTTCAAAGAGAGGGTCTATGGGCAAACCCATTGTTTGATAATGCAAAGGGGAAGTCGGAAGTCCAAGCTCAAACCGGATATGGTTTGAAAAATCAATGGACATATAAGCTCAATGGTCGAAATTATGTAGATCTTTTGTTGGCCATAGAAAGCAAGGCGCCTAATGCAGATCAGATTTTTGAGAACCCAAAATTCAATAATAATGTTTTTTCTTATGTAAAGAATTCATTCCTTACTCAAGGATCTATCAGCTATCATCATAAAAACCCGAGACTAAAATTTGATGCAAGTCTTTATTCGATTCAGATTAAAGATCAGGTGATCAAAAAGCAATTTTTTCTTGATGCCGGTGCTGATGATGAAGCGGATCCTGAGCTTGTTGATGGTGGGTTGATCAATGCTTTTTATGCAGGTTTAAATCAAAAACATGTAGGGGTTGAGCTAAGTACAGAGTATAAAATAAATGCAAGTTTTCATCTAACGGGAGTCCTATCAATCGGCGATTATATTTATACATCCAGGCCGATCTTGTATGTCTATGATCAATTCTCGAATGCAAAAGCTAAAGAGCAAATTTATCTTAAAAACTTTTTTGTTCCCGGCACTCCTCAGACCGCAGGGATGTTGGGATTGAAATACAATTTTAAGAAATTTGGTTCTGCGGCATTAAATCTAAGTTATTTGGATAGAAACTATCTTGAGGTCAATCCACTGAGAAGAACATCAAGAGCTGTCAATGATATAGATCGCAACTCTACTTTGTTTCATTCTATTATTGATCAAGAAAAACTTCCGTCTGCTATGGTCTTGGATTTATTTATTTTTAAATCTTGGATCATTAGGAAGCATTATACGGCATTATCTATTTCTGTAAACAATATTACCAATCAGAAAAATTTAATATCGGGAGGTTTTGAGCAATTTCGATTTGATTATGAAACCAAAGATCCTTCCAAATTTCCAAACAAATATTTTTATTTACAAGGTATCAATTATTTAGTCAATTTAACATTCAATTTATGCAAAAACTAAATCGCATCCTCTATTTCTTTTTGGCAATATTGTGTATTGCTCCGATCTCTTGTGTGGATAGAGAATTTGATGAGCCACCTCAGAAAGTTTCAGAGCTGCCCTTCAATGCAAACAGTTCAATTCTCGAACTTAAGTCTAAATATCAGACCAACAAATTTGTAGATATCACCGATGATTTATTAATTCATGCTGTTGTGGTTGCAGATGATAAAAGTGGTAATTTTTACAAAACCATTGTGGTGCAAGACAGCACCGGAGGAATCGAAATCAAACTCAATAGAACCGGATTGTTCAATGACTTTCCTGTAGGAATGAAAATAGGAATCAAATGTAAAGGACTTACCATAGGGGCTTACAACAATTTGATTCAGTTAGGCAAAGGAACTACAAGCTCAAGTGGAAGTTTGAGCTTGGCTCAGATTGAGGATGCTGTAATCAGTCAGTACATTTTCAAAGGACCAAAAAATCAATTTGTCACTCCAAAGAAGACAAGTATTGGAGCTCTGGGATCTAATGATCTTTCTACATTGGTTCAGTTGGATGGTGTAGAATTTGCATCCAGTGCAAATGGAAAAACTTATGCAGATGCTGTGGGTCAAAGCAATGTCAATTTGGATTTGGTAGATTGCAAGAAAAATTCGATCATATTGAGAAGCAGTGGTTTTTCCAATTTTGCCGGAGTAGTTGTGCCTTCTGGAAATGGAGTTATCACTGCCATACTTTCTGTCTACAGAACCGACTTGCAGTTGTACATAAGAGATACCTCAGATGTTAAACTTACGGGACCAACTTGCAACGGTGGAGGAGGAAGCGGTACAGAAACATTAATCAATATCTTGGATGTGCGAAAACTGTTTACAGGAACAACTAGCTCTGTTCCTGCAGATAAAAAAATTAAAGGAATCGTAATCAGTGATAAAGATCCACAAAATATTGTAAGTCAAAATGTGCAGATACAGGATGCCACCGGAGGTGTTACCGTAAGGTTTGATGGCAATCACAGTTTTGCTCTAAATGACGAAATTGAAATAATTGTTAGTGGAGCAGAACTTTCAGAATTCAATGGATTGTTGCAGATCAATAATGTTCCATTAGGGAATGCAAAAAAGACAGGCACAGGGACGGTGAGTCCTAAGTTAAAAACAATTGCAGAAATTAAAGCTAACTTTGAGAATTTGGAATCTTCTTTGATAAAAATATCAGGAGCTACAATCACAAAGCTATCGGGAACGACCTATTCCGGAACCTGCATTATTTCGGATCCAACAGGAGTGATAGACCTGTTTACAAGAACAGCAGCAAGCTTTGCAGGAGATAATTTTCCAACCGGTACATCTGATATTGTAGCTATAGTAACTCAAGGCGGAACCAGTAAAGCTCAGCAAATTTCTATTCGCAATAAAACTGATGTAGTCAACAATGGCGGCGGAGGCGGTGGGTCCACGGCAGTAGATTCATTTCAAGTTAATTTTGAAGGAATGGCAGATAATTCTGTGATCGGTTTGAGTGGATGGAAGAATGAAGCGGTAAAAGGGACACGCACTTGGTTGGCCAAAGTTTTTAGTGGAAATGTTTATGCTCAGGCTACAGCATTCAATGATCAAGCAACTGAAATGGAAACCTGGTTGATCACTCCAAAAATCAATGGAAAATCAGCTAAAACTTTTAATTTTGAATCCGCCAAAGCATTTTATAAGCATGATGGATTGAAAGTAATGATATCGACCAATTTTGATGGCAGCAATATCACTGCTGCAAGTTGGGTTCCTCTTACTGTAAAACTTGCGGGGCAGGCAGATGCAGATCATGCGTTTGTTCCAAGTGGAGATGTGGACTTATCGAGTTTTACGACAGATTATTATATAGCTTTCGTTTATACAGGAGACAAAGCGACCAACACAACAAGTTATAGAGTTGATAATATTAGATTGAAATTGAAATAAAATTTAATTCTCTATCTTCCAATTAATTTGTTGAACTTGATAGACTTTAATTTTTAGTTGAGGAAGTGAAAGGAGCAATTTCTGTTAAGATGTTAGAGATTGTGAATTTCTCTTTTCAAAACTGATCGAATAAGAAAACAGAATGGAATAAGGAAATTCCATTTGGTAATAAATCAAAAGGCTTTGACCATTATTTTGGACAAAGCCTTTTTATTTAAAAAAATTCATAACGCTGAAAAACCTAAACGATTGACAAAGTTCAAAAAGGAATCAATACAATATTGCCTGTAAAATTTGTTTTATTGAATAACTGACTCAAAACTGATTTAGTTTGCATCTTTGAATGGCACATTTCAATTCATTGATTTTTATTGTATTTGGACTTTGTTTTGTTTTATTGAACCATAAATTTCTTCGTTTTTTGTGCTCTTTCTGCAGAAACTCTAACAATGTAATGACCGGAACTCAACTCATTGGTATTGAATTTTAGCTCATGTTCGCCACCATTTAGTTTGCCTTGATGGAGGACTTTGATTTCTGAGCCAATGATATCGAAGATACTTACTCTTACACTTTCATCCTTGCTTACAAACTTAATGTTCAGTACGTCAGAAGTTGGATTCGGATAAGCTGTCAAACTCAGATTAAAGTCTCTTGCAGAGTCTTCCACTTCTGTAGTAGTGTCACAGCCCTCGATCAAGGAAAGTTTTTGGAACTCCCCATATAATATAGATTTTACTGTGGACTCAGAAAGCTTGAACCAATCCATTAATAAGCTTGCATAAACAGATCTGAAGTCGTATTGCATCGCGACACCTTCGCCGTTTTGTACATTGTCAGAGATAGTTGCATTGTCGCCAAGGATGCCTGGCTTAATACAAGAGCCAAATAAGAACATTGGAGCTGCCGTTCCATGATCAGTTCCTGTGGAGTCATTGGCTTTGATCTGTCGGCCAAATTCAGAGAAGGTCATTCCGACAACCTGCTGTTCTTTTTTCATCAATTTGAGGTCATCCTGAAAGGCTTCCATGGCACCAGAAAGCTGGCTCAAAAGGTTGGCATGTGTTCCAGTTGTGTGACTGTCATCCAATACATCGATTTGATTGGCATGAGTGTCAAATCCTCCGATATTCACAACATAAACTTTTGACTTCAATCCTCCATGAATCAATCTTGCAACAATCTTGAGTCTGTCTGCCAAAGCATTTCCGGTAGGATACTTTGTACTTAGGTTTGTAGCCTTGTTGTAGGCATCACTTACCACATCAGAATATTGATTGGTTTGTCTAATGGAATTGATCATGTAAGCCAATTCGTAGCCGTAGTTGGTTTGAGGAAGAGTTCCTTTTTCGGCTTCGGTCAATTGGCGAAGAGTAGAAGGATCGTTGATTGCAATACTAAAGTTGGCAGAAGTGCCTTGGCAGGTTTCCGAAACCAATGATCCGATGGTGATTGCCAGAGGATCTGCGTATTCGGTATTTGGATAACCGGTAGGATAACTCGGGTGCTTGAGCTGAAACGCACGGCCAAGCCATCCTGTGGTTTCGTATTGCTCCGCTGAAGAAGCAGAAGTCCAGATGTCGGTAGATCTAAAATGAGACCTGTTTTGATTCGGATAGCCCACAGATTGAATCAACTTAATTTTTCCTTCATCGTACATGGATTTTATCCCGGTCATGATCGGATGGATTCCGGTTTTGTCGGTAAGTTTTGTAATCTTATCTTCTTGTAAGATGATTTTATCTCGCACTTTATAAAGTTGAGCATATTGATCGAGAGGGACAATCATGTTTAGGCCATCATTGCCTCCGCCAAGTTGAATCAGTACCAGAATTCTATCGTCTTCAGGATTTACGAAATTCGCAAAGGTAGTTTTGGCTATAGCTTCTACCGGTATTCCATTTATAAGTACAGGCACTGCGGCCAAAGAACTTGTTTTAATAAATGATCTTCTTTTCATTGTTGTGGAAATTTGATGTAATTTAATTAAGAAAGAAAATGTTCCGGCATTGCTAATACCAAATTGAATAATCGTTTTAATCGTGTATCAATAACCAACCTGTTTGGTGCAGATGGATTGGCTATGTAAGCATCGTATTCTTCTTTCCACTCATATTCAGGATTACCTTGAAGCAATGCCTCTTTCAAACTATCAATTTGATTTTGTTGAATATTTCGTGGCAGCAAATGAGCTACAACAGACTGGATCAATTGATTGACATCAGAGGGATCCGAAAATCCTTTTATGTAAGAAACCAAATCAATGCCTACCGTTCCCGTCACATTTCTGATCCTATATGTCTTGTTTATAAAATTTTGATTTAAGGTCATGCGAATAGGAAGAGTGGCCGAAGAAATCCATATTTCATGAAAACTTGGTTCTTGATAGTAGGCCGACCATCCGGCAACGCTTGGATGCTCCAAATAACCTTGTTGAAAATTGAGTCCCTGTCGCCATAGTTCAGAGAACAATGCATATTTTTCAGAAAGCGCTGTAGGTGGAACAAACTTCATTGACTTAACAGAGTTCATAATAAAATCAAGAGGAGAGCTGACCACAGCACCATAAGCGGCATCACTGAAAAAATGATCGGAAGATAGTAAAAGCGCAAGGGTTCCTGCAATTTCAAAATTATCTTTGATCAATTGAGCAGCCATTCCGGAGATGATCTCATTTTTAATAGCTGTATCTACTTTGTAATATACAAAATATCGATACAATTTGGTTGAAATGAATTTGGCTACATCATTTTTCTTAACATTGAAAATGGCTTCATCGATTAGATATTCATACTCTTTTATGCCGTCTTTTTTCCCATTTATAATGGGGGTTTTAATGACAAAGTTATTGAATCTGGCAGAGAGTGTTTTGTCATTGTAATCATGATCGGGATTGAGTCCGGTGTTTGGATTGGTAGGAAAAACACCATCCAAGCTGGTTGTGTTTCGCAAATTTGGAATTTTCCATCCTGTAAGAGCTTTTGCCACTGCGGCAACATCTTGTTCAGTAAAAGTAGTGTAGTCTCCAGGGCCTGCCAAATCACCTTTGCCTAGAGTGAACAACTCCATTAATTCTCTAGCATAATTTTCATTGGGAGCTTTAGCTGTGTTTTGGATGCCATTGAGATACAACAGCATTGCAACATCAACAGTCATTTTTTTTGTAAGTGTTTTGACATTGCCTAGCGAATTCTCTCGCAGAGTGCTTAGATACTTGTATTCCAAACGTGGATCCGGAGTATCTGCCGTAACGAAATGGTTGTGCCAAAATAAAGTCATTTTTTCTCTCAAAGAAATTTGTTCTGCAAACATCTGCTCCAAGCTCCAAGCTCTTACAGAATTTTGTCTGTACACAGTGATTAGATTGTCACCATTGGCAATGGGAGCTGTAACCCATGTAGACCCAATAGGAACATTGGGATCATTGGCATATGCATGATTTAAAGGAGGAGAAGGTAATGGAAATTTGCTCAGGTCTTTTGCGGCAAGCAAATTCTGAACAGTTTTGCTTAAACCGTCTTTTACCGCCTGTGAGATCATCTCATGAGTTGGTCCAAAACAAGCACGACGAAGCAAATGTGCTGCCGCGGCATAATCCCATACACCCGTGTAAGGGCTCAAACCACCCATAACCGGCAGAGCTGCCCTGGAAAGTTGTGATTTTCCGGACATTGAAAACAATTGTCTACGATTCATAATAGTTGGTAAATTAAAAGATACAAAATCATTCTATTCTCTTAAAGATCGACCTATTCTGTATGCAAAATGGCATCTTCCCGGAATAAAACAAGAATTTGACTGCCAAATTAAGATAAAGTTAAAGGAAAGATAAAAATAATTTAAACTATCTTGGTTGGGAACAGGATTCCTAAGTTCTTTTTAAAAATTAATGAAGCAAATGGTAATCCTAATTTGCATTTGTACATTATTGTTAAACAAATAGCCAATCAGAGTATCATAATTATTAGCTCAAACAAAATCTAAAATTGATTGCAGAGTGAAGAAGCCAAAGATTAAAAATCAGATCGCTCTATTCTGTCTTTTTCTTCTTCTTTGCGCTTGGAGGATTTTTGTACACTGCCCGAACCAAACTTATAGCTGAAGCTCAAGACAAAGGTTCTGGTTTCATTGGTTCGTATAGTTGAGCTCGAAAAATTTTCTTGATTCAAAGTCTGGATTCTAAATAATCGCCTCAAAAAAATATCGCTCGCTTTGAATGTCAAAGTCCCTTTCTTTTTCCAAAGCAATAGAGTGTATGCAATGTCCACATTGCTCGAAGGCAAAAATTGTCCAACAGGAACTTCTTGGATAGTTCTGTATTTTCCACTTAGTTGCAGAGTGCCGGCTGGATGTGTGTTGTAGCTTATGTTAATGGAGCTTGTCAAATTGTCGGATTTTCTATTAACATTAAAATTTGTTGGCTCGCTCAATAGATTTCCTTCATTGTATGAAATGTTGTGGTTGAACTTCAATTTTTTTGAATATTGATAATTGGTATTTATTTCCAAACCGTAAAAATGATTGCCTCTGTAGTTTTTTGTGATTACCAATAAATTTCCCGTAGTTGCGTCAAATTGTATTTCTCTTAAAATTTGATTGTACAATCTTCTGTAGTATACAACAGGAGAGATTGTGAGTTTGTCTGTTCTGTATTGATAATTGATTTCTGAAATATAAGCATATTCAGGTTTTAGAAATGGGTTACCAATTCTGTTGAAAGTCGGATCTACTCTGTTATTGAACGGATTTAGTTGTTCAAGAGTAGGTCTGTTGATTCTTTGACTAAAACTTAGGCCGAAGGAGTGCTTTGCAGAAGGACTGTATAATAGGTAAGCACTCGGAAATAGATTAAAATAATTCTGAGGATAGGTTTGATTGGTAGTTAATAATTTAGATTCTATCCGAGATATTTCAGGCCTTAGTCCGGCCTTGAAAGTCCATGTTTTGTATTTGTATTGAGAAGAAAGATAGGCTGCATAGACAGTCTCATTGTAGTGGAAAATATTGGAAGCGGTAGTGTCTAAGGAATAATTGGATTCGGAACTGTTTTTTGTATAGAATGAATATGAGTTTTCAATGCTTTGAATTCCAATTTGAGTGCCTGCCTCCAATTGGAATGCCTTAGTTATTTGTCTTGTGTAATCCAATCTAGTGTTGAAGATTTTGTTTAAATCATCAATCAATTCTTGATTGTTGGTAGTGAGATTGGCAAACAAGTAATCGGAATAGAGGTTTGTATTTTCTGATGGAACTTGTTTAAAGGATACTTCATAATCCAAGCTATTTTTTTGATTTTTGGAGCGGTATTGATAGCCGGTCACAAACTCCAAAAGAGAGTTTTTGCCCGTATTATTACCAATGCGTTTGGTCTCATTATAAACGCTCTCACTGCTGTCCCTGTAAGTTGATGTCAAGTTCGGTTTTGCATTTTGATTTCTTATAGTTGCATTAAAAATCGTATAAATTGTATTGCCGGAATTAATGAAAAAATCGGACGCCAATTTTAAATTATGAATTTTACTTAAGCTTGTGTTGAAGCTGGATTGCGAAATTGAATTGTAAGAATTTTCTGTAAATTCCCTGAAGTTGGTGCCATAAACATACCCGTGATTATAGTTATAGTTATAATCCAAACTTGGACTCCAGAATTTATTTCTCATTCCAAGACTAAGTCCTGCAGTATACTTCGGTCTGAACCCTTGTGTGAAAATGGTACTTGCAGTGCCACTCCAACCTAAACTATTGTTTTTCTTTAAAATAATATTGATCAAGCCGGACATCCCTTCCGGATTATATTTGGCAGAAGGGTTAGAGATAAATTCAATTTTATCTATTTGACTGGATTGCATCTGTCTCAATAAATCTTTTTCAGCTTTTCCTATCGGCCTTCCGTCTATGAGAATTTTCATATTGTCCATTCCTCTATAGGAGATATTGCCGTCTGCATCAACATCCACTCCGGGCAATCGATCTACTACAGAAAGAGCATCAGATCCGGTATTAATGGCGTCCTTTGCAACATTGATTACTTTCTTGTCAATAGCTTGCTGAACGATTTGTTTCTCGTCAGATATAACAACTTCATCCAATACTTTTTGATCCGGCTCTAATTTTATATTTTTAAAAATACTTTGAGCTATTGATGGATCAATAAAAAGCGAATCGTATGTCAACGATTTATAAGCAATAAATTGAATAGTAACTTTATAATAGTCTGATTTTGGAAGAATGATTTTATACTTTCCATCAATATCTGTCACAGTACCTTCAACTTTTTTGGCACTTAAAGAATTAAATACAAGATTTACATATTCCAGGTTCACACCTGTCTTTAGGTCTTTGACCTGACCTTGAATTTCAAACGGTTTGTTGGACTGCGCCTTTGTATAAAGACTTATACAAAATAAGAGTAAGAGCGGAATGTATCTCTGATTCATTGAGCAAAAATAACTTTTTTTTATTTCATTGTTATCTTAATAAAAATGAAAAGGTTTGATGTCTTAAAACCGTTTAGATCTCAAGATCGATTTTTCTATCTTCATACAAGAAGTAATATTTACACAAGGATTGTTAAAATAAGCCCTTGATATTGCCGTTTTCGTCAATGTCGATGTTTTCTGCGGCAGGAGTATCAGGTAAGCCCGGCATTC